>NZ_MWQL01000028.1:0-25909 GCF_002210325.1 Fibrobacter sp. UWB1 | reverse complement strand
GTAAAGTACATGATGCGTCCTCTAGTTGTGTCCAACTATTCGTCCGCATCCCCAAAAGAAACCTATACATCATAGTGACTAAATATAATTAAAGTTTACATTCGGTTTACTTTTTAACACTTACAATCACAGTCTACAGCCGACCGTCTTATGTTTGTTATCCACTAAATACTATATTATTTCGCATGCATTACACTCCCTACCGAGACTTACTGCTGAAAATTTTCCCGAATTACCTGAAGGTGCGCAAACTCCCGCTGAATGGCGGCATGAGTTGCCCGAACCTGGATGGCACCAAGAGTTTTTCGGGTTGCAGCTATTGCAATAACAGGAGTTTCAGTCCGGTATTCGACCAGGCGAAGGTCTCGATTCAGGAACAGCTCGACAAGTTCGTGCCGCGCCTCCGTGAAAAGTACCCGAACGCAGGCATTTTGGCTTACTTGCAGCCGTACACGAATACGCATGCGCCGCTGGAGCACCTACGCGGAATCATCGACCCGATTATCAAGCACAAGGAAATTGCAGGCCTCGCCATAGGCACGCGCCCGGACTGCCTCGAAGACGACAAGGTCGCCTATCTCGCCGAACTTAATCGCAAGAAACCGATTATCGTAGAAATCGGCCTGCAAACCGCAAACGACTTGACGCTCGCCGCCATCAATCGCAGGCATACCCTCGCCGAATTTACCGATGCCGTCAAGCGCTGCCAGGCGGCGGGACTCAACGTCACCACGCACGTAATCGTAGGGCTCCCCGGCGAAACCATGGAAGATTTCAAGCACACCGCCCAAGTGGTGCGCGACTTGAAACTCGCCGCGGTCAAGATTCACCCGCTGCACATCGTGGCGGGCACCGTATTGGCGCAGGACTACGCGAACGGCGAAATCAAGCTCCTGACTTTTGAAGAATACTGCGAAGCGGTCGCCGAGATGATCAAGATTATCGGCTTTGAAACCGCCATCGAGCGCTTTAGCGGCGAAAGCCCGAGCGACATGCTCATCGCCCCCGACTGGTGTGGCGAAAGGGACAAAATTATCGCGACTGTAGAAGAAATTTTGAGTAGGCAGTCGACAGTAGGCAGTAGGAAGTAGACAGTAGGAAGTAGACTGTGGATTATTAATTAAAAAACAGATTTCCTCTTTTGCGGGAATGACGGAAGGGAAAATGCAAGAGAACAAGAAAAAGACTTTCATGTACAAGGCCGATCGTGAACTCAAGAAAGAATTTTTCTTTCTGGACAAATTCTTCAAGTTGAGTGACAACCAGACCAACATCCACACCGAATTTTTCGCTGGTCTCATAACCTTCATGACCATGGCCTACATTCTGGCGGTGAACCCCGAAATCCTTTCGGCCGCTGGAATGCCCAAGGGCGGCGTCTTCATCGCCACCGTCATCGCAGCCGCCGTCGGTTCTGCCCTCATGGGCTTTGTCGCGAAATACCCCTTTGCACTTGCCCCTGGCCTTGGCATAAACGCCTTCTTTGCCTACACCGTGGTGCTGAGCATGGGCTACAGTTGGCAATTCGCCTTGCTTGCCGTCTTTATCGAAGGCATCCTATTCTTGATTCTTTCTGTCGTCTCTATCCGCGAAAAACTCTTTAACAGCATTCCCCTTTCGCTCAAATCGGGCGTTGCGGTCGGCATCGGCATATTCATCGCCTTTATCGCCTTGCAGGGCGGTAAAATCGTGGTCGCCAACAACTCCACCATCGTAGGCCTCATCAATTTTCATTCTGTCGACATGCACACAAGCGGCATCTGGGCGATTCTTACCCTGGTGGGCATTATCATTACTTCGGCCTTCTTGATCAAAGAAATTCGCGGCGCCATTCTGCTTGGAATTTTTGCGACCTGGCTGCTCGGCATTGTCACCGAATTTGCAGGCATCTACGTTCCGAATCCCGAAGCCGGATTTCATTCCGTAATTCCGCAGTTCGGCGATTACCTGCAGACTTTGGACCGTTCCTTCCGCGAATTCGGAATCACCTGCGGAGCACTTTTCCATCCGGAATCCTGGACTCTCACCCGAGGCGATGCTATTGTCGGTCAAGGATTTTCGCTCTTCAAGTCGCTCGACTTCTTTGTCGTGATTTTCGCCTTCTTCTTTGTAGACCTGTTCGACACACTAGGCACCCTGATAGGAGTTTCATTCCGTGGCGGGTTCCTGAAAGAAGACGGCAAGCTCCCCCGCATTTCTCAGGCGCTTAGCTGCGACGCAATCGCAACCTCGATTGGCGCCCTTTGCGGAACATCGACTACGACCACTTATGTGGAAAGCGCCGCCGGCGTCACCTACGGTGGAAAGACGGGCCTTACCGCCGTCTCGGTCGCCCTCTTCTTCTTGCTTTCGCTCCTTTTTGCGCCAGTCTTCATGGCGATTCCGGGTTTTGCAACAGCCCCCGCGCTCATCATGGTCGCCTACTTCATGATGACCTCCATCGCCAAAATTGACTGGACAAACCCGAGAGAATCGATTCCCGCCTTTATCTGCATGATTGCCATGCCGCTCACCTATTCCATTTCGGACGGCATCATGTTCGGCGTGATTTCTTACACCTTAATAAACGCTCTCACCGGCAAGATCAAGAATGTACACTGGGTCATGATTGTGCTCACCGTGATATTCTTGCTCAAGTACGCTTTGATGTAGGACTAATTCGGAGTTCGGAATTCGGAGTTCGGAATTTTGTTTTTCGAATTACTAGCAAGATTTTAAATATCTATATTTGGGCTGAAAAATTTTTGAGGACTTGAATTATGGCAAAGACAACCGCAAAGAAAACTGAAAACAAAGCCAAGAAAGGCACCCAGACCAACATGTGGACCGGCCGCTTCGCTAGCGGCATGGCGCAGAGCATGGTGGACCTGAGTTTCAGCTTGCAATTCGACGCCGAACTCATTGAAGAAGACATCGAAGGCAGCATCGGCCACGGCAAGGGCCTGGTGGAATCCGGCGTGTTAAGCAAGGCCGAATACAAAAAGATTTGCGATGGCCTCGCTAGCATCCTCAAGGACTACAAGGCCGGCAAGAACCTTTGGCAGGAATCTGACGAAGACATCCACATGGCCGTGGAACGCGTACTCACCGAACGCATCGGCGCGCTCGGCAAAAAGATTCACACGGGCCGCAGCCGTAACGACCAGGTTTGCACCGACTTCAAGCTTTACATGCGTCACCGCGCCGCCGAAATCCGCGCCCTCGAAGTTTCTTTAATGGAAACGGTGCTCGACCTCGCCAAAAAATATTTCGGCAAGATGATGCCGGGCTACACGCACCTGCAGCAGGCACAGCCCATCTACTTCAGCCATTACCTGATGAGCATGTTCTTCGCCGTGAGCCGCGATGTGAAGCGCCTCGATAATTTCCTGGAACTGCACAGCGAACTTCCGCTGGGTAGCGGTGCCATGGCCGGTTCCGCCTTCCCGTACCACCGCGCTTTAGTGGCAAAGGAACTCGGATTTAACGGCGTGAGCCCCAACAGCATCGATGCGGTAAGCCACCGCGACATGATGCTCGAATTCGAAGCCGACCTCGCGATTATCGCAAACACCATGAGCCGCTACGCCGAAGACTTTGTGAACTGGAGCACCAGCGAATTCGGCTACCTCACCTTGCACGACGCATTCTCCAGCGGGTCTTCCATGATGCCGCAGAAGAAGAACCCCGACTCCATGGAACTTATCCGCGGAAAGTCCGGTCGCATGCTCGGCAACTTCAGCGCGCTTTACACGCTGGTGAAGGGTGCCCCGCTCAGCTACAGCCGCGATTTGCAAGAAGACAAGGAACCGGTTTTCGACTCCGTCCATAACGTGAAGGTGATTCTCCGCGTGATGAAGGAAGCCTTGGAAAGCGCTCGCTTTAACTTCGACAAGATGCACGCGAAGATGCTGCCGGCGCTGCTGGCTACCGACCTCGCCGATCTTCTCGTCGAATCTGGCGTGCCGTTCCGCGATGCCCACCACGTGGTCGGTAGCCTGGTCGGCGAAGCCGCCCGCCAGGGCCTCGAATTCACGGACCTCTCTGATGAGGCCTGGGCCAGCGCCGGCGTCCCGAACGTCAAGCAGATGAAGAAGACGCTCACATTTGAATACAGCGTGTCCCGCCGCAACATCGAAGGCGGAACGGGCCCCAAGTCCGTGAAGCAGCAGTTCAGCAAGGCCGAAGCGATTCTGAAGAAGTTCAAGAAGTAAAAAAACTCCCAGACAAAATCGGAGACATTAACAAATTTAAAAAGGAACCCCAATGGGTTCCTTTTCATATTCATGAACCAAAAAATTCACACATTATTTCATAATGCAGCGCGCATATACTTCGGCATCCTTTCCTAGGTGTGCAACATACGCTTTTTTCTCATTAACATCATAGCAAAATGCTTCTAGATAATCAGATTTTTCATCGGACAGCAAGAAGAAGCATGTCCTAGCCGATGAATAGACAAGTTTCGACCCGTCAAAATTCTTTTCATATATTCCACCATCCATCAGGAAGGAGAACCCGTACGCATCTATAGCGTTCAAGGAATCTCGCGACTCCGCGAACAAAGGAACATTGACATAGCTCGTTTCACTAGGAAGTTCTCCGCACACATCCTTGGTGAACGCTCTTTCCCTTACCATTCCCACAGAGAAAAGCAGCCGACTGACATCATTCGAGGAGGGCAAACGATACTCCCCAGAACAAGCTTCCTTTGCCTTGTCGTAAGGCATCAGCGTTCCGAACAACTTGCAATTTTCCTCATCGTCATTCAGGCAACGCCCCTTTCCTCTTGCGTTTTCCGAGAGCCAAACCTGCGAGCCAATTTTAACGCCCTGGTACCGTTCTTCGCCAATAGTCGCCAAGCATTTATTAACCGAGGAAGGCGCCACTGTGGCTGCAAGTGTGTCGGAATCAAAACCAACGCTATAATCCCCGCTCACATTGATATATTTTCCATCTTCATCGCGTTGTAGCCACGTTCCACGTTCTCCAAAGCAGCAAATGGTATCCTTATATGGGAATTCATTATAAAAGCACGCGGTATCCGATGATTGCCATGCAACTGTATCAAGAGGCATCCAGGATTCAGAAGACACATCGTTCAATGAATCTTGCGATTTATTTTCACATGCCGGTAATGCAGTATCAACCACAGTACCAGCACCGAGCGTTTTTGAAATATCGGTATCAACCAATCCAGACTCGGAAGCAGCGTTATCTGCATTCGACGAATCATCGCATGCAAGAATCAAAACAGCCAATATGGCGAGACCCATGATTTTTTTATTCATTATCACACCTCATTGTAAAACCAAGAACCACATTATCACTATGTGAATTGGCATATACTTTTTTCACTTTAATAAATATAATTTCGAAAGCATCTTTTAAAACGTAAAAAAAAGGGAACCCGTTTCCGGGCCCTTTTTAGTGTGAAGTGTGTAGTGTGTGGTGTGTAATTAATCATTACACACTTCACATTTCACACTTCACATCGCGGCGCAGCCGCTTAACAGCCGAGCTTTGCGGACAGGTAAGCTTCGAGTTCGTCGATCTTGACCAGTTCCTGCTTCATGGAGTCGCGTTCGCGGACGGTCACGAAGCCGAGCTTTGCCGGATCGGATTCACCCTCGCCCACCGTGTCGAAGTCGACGGTCACGCAGAACGGCGTGCCGAGTTCGTCCTGACGGCGGTAGCGCTTACCGATAGACTGCGTTTCGTCGTATTCCACGTTCCAGCGGTTGAGGAGCTTCTGGTAGAGTTCTTCAGCCTTAGCCTTCACCTGGCCCTTCTTCACCAGCGGGAGAACGGCGACCTTCACCGGAGCAATCTTCGGGTCAAAGTGGAGCACGGTACGTTCGTCGTTTTCGAGCTTTTCAACTTCGTAAGCGTCGCAGAGAAGCACGAGGAGCAGGCGTTCCACACCGAGGGACGGTTCCACAACGTACGGGATGTAGCGCTTGTTCTGCACCGGGTCGATGTATTCCTGCTTGACCTTGGATTCGTTCTGATGCTGCGTCAAGTCGTAGTTCGTACGGCTTGCAATGCCCCAGAGTTCGCCCCAGCCGAACGGGAATTCGTATTCAATGTCGGTGGTGCCGTTAGAGTAGTGGGAAAGTTCTTCCTTGGCATGTTCGCGGAGGCGGAGCTTTTCCTTGTTCACGCCCAGGTCGTTCACGAGCCAGTCGAAGCAGTACTTGCGCCAGAAGTTGTACCAGTCAAGTTCGGTGCCCGGTTCGCAGAAGAATTCAAGTTCCATCTGTTCGAATTCGCGGGTACGGAAAATGAAGTTACCCGGAGTGATTTCGTTACGGAAAGACTTACCAATCTGACCGACACCGAACGGAATGCGCGGGCGGACGTTGTCGACAATGTTCTTGAAGTCAACGAAGATACCCTGGGCCGTTTCCGGACGGAGGTAAACCTTGTTGCCTTCACCTTCGATGACGCCGATTTCGGTCTGGAACATCAGGTTGAATGCGCGGGGCTTAGTCCAGTCGGTCTTGCCGCAGGTCGGGCATTCGATCTTGTTGTCCATCATCATCTGGTGGACCTCGTCAAAGTTCTTGCCGGCGCAGCAGCCTTCGCCGAGTTTGTCTTCCAAGAGCTGGTCGGCACGGAAACGTTCGTGGCAAGCGAGGCAGTCGACCAGCGGGTCAGAGAAGTTGCCCACGTGGCCGGAGGCCTTCCAGACGCGGGGGTTCAAAAGAATAGAGCTGTCGAGACCGAGCACGTCCTGGCGACTGGTCACAAACTTCTTCCACCAGAGGTTCTTGATGTTGCGCTTCAGTTCCACGCCATACGGACCGTAGTCCCAAGTGTTGGCGAGGCCGTCGTAAATTTCGGAGCCGGGGAAAATGAAACCGCGGCGCTTGCAGAGGGAGATGATGTCCTTGAGGGCATCCTGAACTTTCTTTGCCATTTTATAATCCTTTATCGGCTAAATCTAGCCGGACTAGGAACCTACCTGGATGGTAGGCCCTGACGGCGGCAAAGATAGAAAAATATACAACATCGAAAGGCCTTAAATGGCGCAAAAAGCGCAATGGAAGTATACAACTGTTTACATAACAGCCGGTGCAAGGAAAATAAAAGTTTCAGATTCTATAGAATTATACTATATTGCAAAAACACTTATGAGACTGTTTGGCTCCCTACTGCTGTTTGCTTTACTTTTTTCTGCCTGTGCCGTAGACAAGAATGTCGCCCAAAAAGCGCTCGAAAACGCCCCGGCCCCCCAAGAAAACCAGATTGCGCAACCTGAAACGGAAAGCGAATTTACAGGCAACGATATCATTGACGAAGCCGATGCAGGCAATTCCGAAATCGCCGCCAACGATGTCACAGCGGCCGACTCCGACATAGAAGAGGCCGACGGTGAAGATTCCGACGGTGAAGCCGAAATGAGCCAGGAAGAAGCCGACGCCGAACTCGCCGCCGACATGGCCGAAGGCGATTCCGCATCGCTCCAAACTCTCCCCAAGCTGACGCTTGACATGACCACCGCTTTTGTGCCCACGGCTAGCCGCCGTATTTCGGCCCCCTATGGCATTCGCACGTACCGCATGCACCGCGGTGTCGACATGGGACTCTGCCACGGTGAAGACCGCACCATCGTGGCCGCCTTTACAGGAGTGGTCACCAAGGTCCGTAACCAAGGCCGCCGCAAAGGTTATGGCAAGTACGTGATTCTGGACCACGGCAACGGGCTCACCACGCTCTACGCCCATCTCGCCAGCTGGAAAGTGAACGTCGGCGACACCCTACAAGCCGGCGATACGATCGGCGTAGGCGGTAACACAGGCCGTTCCTTCGGTGCACACCTGCACTTCGAAATGAAGTACCACGGCAACTACATCGATCCGTCCTCTATCTTTAACTTCGAAGAAGGCACGTTCCAGAGCGCCCTCATTACGCTTGAACCGCAGCAGTTGCTGGCCGTCGAAGGTGAATACCAGAAGGAACTTTCCAAGCACCGCTACTACAAGGTGCGTCGCGGCGACTGCCTCGGCAAAATCGCCCGCAAATACGGCATTTCTGTAACGCGACTCAAGCAGCTGAACGGCATCAAGGGCAACACCATTCGCCCGGGTCAAGTGCTCCGTTGCTCGTAAATCGCAACGTCTGCAACCATGCTCCCTATTCACTTTGCCCCGCTCCAAGGGTTTACCGAATCGGCTTACCGACTAGCCCACAGCAAGTTTGCCCCAGGAATCCATACCTATTACACACCGTTTCTTAGGTTAGAAAAGGGCGAGGTCCGAGCCAAAGACCTCCGCGATTTGCAAGCCGAACACCCTTACCACCTGGTCCCCCAGATTATCGTCCGCGACGTCGAGGAATTCAACCATTTGACCAAGACCGTTACGGAACTCGGCTTTAAGGAAATCGATATCAACATGGGCTGCCCCTACCCTATGCAGACCAAGTCAGGCCGAGGCTCCGGAATTCTCCCCCACCCCGAAAAAGTCCGCGAAATTCTCGACGCCATAAACAAATTAAGCCCATCGAGCCAAGCAGCCTGCGAAAGCCCCAAGTTCAGCATCAAGATGCGTCTCGGGCTCAATTCCCCGGATGAATGCCTGCAGTTGCTACCGCTTTTAAATGATGCGCCCCTCGCCCACATTACCCTGCACCCGCGGGTCGGAATCCAGCAGTATAAGGGCGCGCTAGATTTCGAGACTTTCGACAAATTCTACAGCGAATGCAAGCATCCGCTGATTTTTAACGGCGACATCACCGATATCAAACAAATGAATTACATCGAGAGCCGCTATCCGCAGCTCGCGGGAATCATGATCGGCAGGGGCCTCCTCGCAAACCCGGTTTTGGCCGCCCAGTACGCCGGACTCCCCTGCGGCACCGCGACAGAAACCTTGCTCAAAATCCACGCCGACGTCGCGGCCGACTACGCCCGCCGCTTGCAAGGCAACGCCCAAATTCTGGACAAAATCCGCCCCTTCTGGACGTACGCGGATCTTCCAAAAAAGACCCGCAAGAAAATCGAGAAATCCAGGACCTTCGAAGAATACCTCGAAGCCGTCAACGAGCTCGCCTAGCCAGTTTCACCTAGCCAATTTTCGCTTAGCCGTTCTCGTCCGAATCCACCGGCACCAGCCGCCTATAGGTTTTATCTATAAAGATAGCTCCGAGCGGCGCCGTCACCATAATCGCCACGGCCGCCAAAGTCAGCACGTTGTTGCCGCAAGCCAAACCAAAGCTCAAAGGCACGCCACCGATGGCCGCCTGCACCGTCGCCTTCGGCACGTAGGCCAGCATGCAGAACAGGCGTTCCTTGTAATTCAGCGGAGTGCGCCACATGCAAATGGCCACGCCCGCCATTCTAAAGAACATGGCTCCGAGCACCACGAATATCGCGCCGATCCCCGCCGTAAACGCGTAAGCCACGTCCAGGGTGCTACCCACCAGCACAAACAAGATGATTTCGGCCGCCACCCAGAACTTGGTGAACTTGCCGCTGATGCGTTTCGCAAGTTCCGGATGCTTGCCGTAAATGCAGGCCGCAATGGCGACCACCGCAATCATGCCGCTGAACGGCACCACATCGCTAATATCATGTTCCAGTTCGTTTAGCAAAAAGGCAAAACTCAAGATAATCAGCACCTTCACCGTATCGCGCATGTGCTTGTGCTTAAAGAACCACACCAGGGCATACCCGCAGGCCACCCCCACCGCAGCCCCGAGGGTAATGGATACCGGCACCGAAAGAAAACTCGTCGCCGACACGGATTCCCCCTTCAAAAGCGCCAGGAACGCTGCAAAAGTCACCAGCACATACACGTCATCAAGCGAAGCACCCGCCAGAAGCATCTGGGGAATTCCCCGTTTGACGCCGCGATTTTCCTCGCGCATCTTGAGCATGCGAGGCACCACCACCGCCGGCGACACCGCCGCAATGGTCGAACCCATCAAAGCCGCCTCCCAATAAGTCACACCCATCAGTGGCGGCGCAAGCAAAACGACACCCACAATTTCAATCGAAGCGGGCACAAAGCACATCAAGAGGGCTGCGCGACCTATCCGCTTGAATTCCCGCATATCGAGGGTCAATCCCGCACGCGTCAGGATAATCACCAGCGCTAGCTGCCTCAAGTCAGCCGAAATATCCAAAAAGGCAGGCCGAAGCAGGTTCAGCGCATGGGGACCGAGAATAATCCCCGTCAGAATCATCCCTAGAATGCTCGGGAGCTTCAGCTTGACGAAAATCGAGCCTAAAAGTAACCCTAGCAAGAATATTAGTGCGAGAGAAGTCAACATAATGCAAAAATTTAGTGCCAAAAATAGAAAAACAGCTATATTTTGGCACATGAAGGGAAAATTCCATCAGAAACATGGATTTACCATGATTGAAATCATGGTGGTCATTGTGGTACTAGGGGTAATCGCCGGAATTGGCGCACCTAAGCTTTTGGGGTACACCGAACGAGTCAAAGAAAAAGCAGATATGATGAAATTGTACTATCTGCGCGATGCCTTGAACAGGGCCCTAATAGAAAGTGAGGTCGCCTTGTACCAAAGCGACTTTGTCACTAAAGGCGACAAAGCGAACGACAATCTCAAAAAATTAAAAGACAAACTGAAAGACCAATATGGTTTAGACTTATTCGTTTATGAATTACGACCAGATTTTTACACAAATATACAGGAAAATCACTCTACCATTAACAGTGGCTCAGAAATGAGCAAAATTGTTGGGACTAGTGGGGTATGGTATGATGCATTGAGGGATGCTGGTTTTGATGGAGTCGCTGATATTCTTGCAGACAGAAACAAAGGCGGAAACAACTATAAAAAAGATACTGATACTTATTATTCTGTGGAGTATAAACAAGGCTCAGCCACCTATTACCGTACCTACCCCAAAAAACAATTGTTCATGAGCAACCTCTTAAATCATGGGAAAGGTGCTGGATTAGATAAGATAACAAAACAGAAAGGCAACAACACGAATTACCGTTTAACCTTGAGAGTCCAGTGGACAGGCGGAAATGAAAGTAGCCACTCTGTAGAAGTTGCATTGCTTCCCGCCCAGGCCAAAATACGCGACAACGGAACTAAAAAAGGTGGAGCTCTTATGTCCGATAACGGAGTCTGCTTCTCGACCTATGGAGATATAGGTTGTGCAGCATTCGAGTACTAATTACACGTACAAGTAATCATTCAAAACAGGCTGCAGGCCTTCGCCCGAAATGTCAGAGTACATGGCGTTAAAGCTGCGGCCGTCGTTGATTTCGAACTGTTCGTCGCCGCCTTCCCCGTCATCGTGACCGCTGTACTTGCTTTCGTGGTCGCCAATGCCCGTAGAAACACCTGCAGAAACTTTAGTCGCCGCAATCTTCACGATTCCGTTGCGGAATTCCTTGCTTTCGCGGCTGGAAACCGTGATGCCCACGTACGGCAAGAAGATACGGTAAGCGCAAAGCACCTGGCAGAGTTCTTTTTCGTGAACATCCAGCGGGTCAATCTTGTCGTTGTTGATGATGGGGCGCAGTCTCGGACAGCTTAAGCTCATCTCGGCATGCGGATATTTCTTTTGTAAGAAATACACATGGAGTGCCGAGGCAAGCGCATCGCGGCGGAAGTCCGAGAGGCCGAGGAGTGCAGAGAATGCCACCCCGCGCATGCCCGCCATCAGGGCGCGTTCCTGGGAATCGAAGCGGTACGGGAACACGCGCTTGTGACCCATCAGGTGAAGTTGTTCGAAACGAACCTTGTCGTAAGTTTCCTGGAAAACCGTCACGTAGTCTACCCCGCATTCGTGCAGGTAGCGGTATTCGTCGACGTTGACCGGGTAGACTTCCACGCCCACCATGCGGAAATACTTGCGGGCAAGCTTGCAGGCTTCGCCGATGTATTCCACGCTGCTTTTGGCGCGGCTTTCGCCCGTGAGAATCAAGATTTCTTCCATGCCGCTGTCAGCAATCACCTTCATCTCGTGCTCGATCTGCTCCATCGTGAGCTGCATGCGCTTGATGTGGTTGTAGCAGTTGAACCCGCAATAGACACAGTAGTTTTCGCAGTAGTTTGCAATATAGAGCGGCGTAAAGAAGTACACGTTGTTGCCGAAATGCTTGCTGGTCTCGATTTTTGCCTTCGCGGCCATCTGCTCCAGGTACGGGGCGGCCGCCGGAGAAAGGAGCGCCTTAAAATCTTCGAGCGTGCAGCGTTCGTGTTCGAGGGCGCGCTTCACGTCCTTGCCGGTGTATTTAGAATAATCGAAATTTTCGGATTCTGCGAGCACCTTGTCGGCAATGTCCGACTGGATGACTTCCATGCCGGGCAGATAATCCATTATATTAGTACGGGAACTCGGATCGTTTTCAAGGCGGTGCTTCTTGGCAAGCGCCCCTTCCGAGAGATTCCCGGAATCAAACAGATAATTATTGTCTTTTCTTTCCACAGCCCCCAAATATAGAAAAGAAGCCCCAATCTTGCTAGAAGTCGCTTTTCATCTATTTTTTGCCTTTTTTCACCACGTTTTCCTCTTTTTTCGCCTTTTTCGCGATACTTTCACCTCCGAATTCCGAACTCCGAATTCCGAATTTTCTATATATACCCTCAAATTGCATTTTTGCCTGGGTCCTGTGACCAGATTCGCCAATTCCACTGGTGCAAGAGCAGGGAAACTCGGACAAAAACATGTAATGAAACAGGTCACCACGGTGGTGACCGCAAAAACAACAAAAAAAAGGAATGGCTATAATGGCTACTATCACTAAAGAAAAGGCTGCAGAAATCACCGCTAAGTTCGGAGCAAACGAAAAGGACACCGGTAACGTCCGCGTTCAGATCGCTCTCCTCACCGAGAAGATCAAGAACCTCACCGAACATGCTAAGACCCACAAGAAGGACTTCCACTCCCTGCGCGGTCTGTCCATGATGGTTTCTAAGCGCAAGAACCTCCTCAAGTACTACGGCGAAAAGGACATTATCGCCCAGCGTGCCTTGATCAAGGAACTCGGTCTGCGCGGCTAATTCTTCAGACTGGAGAAATTTATGTCTATTGACGCATACCATCAAAAATACGGCAAGATGCTCGACCCGAAGGAAGTGTCTGTTACGCTCCCTGACGGCCGTGTGATCACGTTTGAAACGGGCCGTATCGCCAAGCAGGCTCGCGGTGCTGCAGTCGCCAAGATGGGCGATGCATTCGTGCTCTCTACTGTCTGCTACGGCGAAGAAAAAGAAGGCGACTTCTTCCCCCTCACTGTGGAATACCGCGAAAAGGCTTACGCCGCTGGTCGCCTCCCGGGCGGCTACAGCAAGCGCGAAGCCGGTCGTCCCTCTGACGAAGAAACGCTTTCTGCACGTATTATTGACCGCCCGATTCGCCCCATGTTCCCCGAGAACTTCACGCGCGAAGTCCAGGTGATCGTGCAGGTTCTTTCTGCTGACCGCAAGTTCGCACCCGATGTGCTCGGCGTGTCTGCAGCATCCCTTTCTATCGGTCTTTCTGAACTGCCCTTCGAACAGCAGGTTGCCGCCGTACGCGTGGCCGTGGTCGATGGTCAGAACATCGTGATGCCCACCTACGAACAGATGGCCTGCGCCGATCTGGACCTGGTGGTCGCCGGTACCGAAGATTCCGTCTGCATGGTGGAAGGCGGTGCCTACGAAGTGTCCGAAGACACGATGATTAACGCAATTCTCGCCGGTCACGAAGCCATCAAGCTCATGTGCAAGGCCCAACAGGAACTGGTGGACCGCTGCGCTAAGCCCAAGATGGAACTGAAGCCGCAGCACGTTGGCGAAGCCCACGAAAAGCTTCTCGCCACAGTGAAGGAAGTCGTGTGGGACGAACTGAACAAGGACGTCCACTCCAACATGGTGAAGACCGACTTCTATCCGGCTATGGCAGACCTCTGCGCGAAGATGCTCGAAGACGAACGCATTCTCGCTATCATTGGCAAGGACGAAGAACAGGATCCTGCTCTCGTCGCCGACGCGAAGGCGATCTTCAGCGACTACGAACGCACTGCCATGCGCGAAATGATCCTGAACGAAGACGTGCGTCTCGACGGCCGTACTACGACCGAAGTCCGCCCGATCGAAATCGAACTCGGCGTTCTCCCGAGCGCTCACGGTTCTGCGATCTTCCAGCGTGGCGAAACCCAGGGTCTCGTGGTCTGCACGCTCGGCTCCAAGGCCGACGAACAGCGCTACGAAAGCCTGCAGGGCGAAGGCTCCAAGAGCTACATGCTGCATTACAACTTCCCGCCGTACTGCGTGGGTGAATGCAAGCGCCTCGGCATGAGCCGCCGCGAAATCGGTCACGGCCATCTCGCCGAACGTTCTCTCGCTGCCGTTCTTCCGCTGCCGGAAGACTTCCCGTACACCATCCGCGTGGTTTCCGAAATTCAGGAATCCAACGGTTCTTCTTCCATGGCCTCTGTTTGCGGTGGCTGCCTCAGCTTGATGGACGCTGGCGTTCCTATCAAGGCTCCGGTCGCAGGTGTCGCTATGGGCCTCATCTCCGAAAAAGGTTCTGTGAAGGAAGGCGGCAAGATCAAGATCTTGACCGACATTACCGGTACGGAAGACCACCTTGGCGATATGGACTTCAAGGTGACGGGTACTGCCGAAGGCATCACGGCCTTCCAGATGGATATCAAGATCCGCGGCATTACGCCGGAACTCATGCGCGAAGCTCTGGAACAGGCTCGTCAGGGCCGTCTGCACATCCTCGGCAAGATGGCTGAACTCGGCCTCGCCGCTCCGCGCCCGCACGTCTCCGAGAAGGCTCCGACCATGATCAAGATGCGCATCCCCACCAACAAGATCCGCGACGTCATCGGTTCCGGTGGCTCCGTGATCAAGGGCATGCAGTCTCAGACGGGTTGCACCATCAACATCGACGACGATGGCAACATCGACATTGCCGCCCCGAGTGGCAAGGCCGCTGCAGTCTGCCGCCGCATGATCGAAGAACTCACTGCCGAACCCGAACCGGGCCGCAAGTACAAGGGCAAGGTCAAAACGATCCAACCGTTTGGCGCATTCGTTGAAATCCTGCCTGGTCGCGACGGCCTCGTGCACATCTCCGAACTTGCCGACCACCGTGTCGATAAGGTCGAAGACGTCGTTCACGTGGGTGACGAAGTCGAAGTGCTCTGCCTCGGTGTCGACCCGAAGGGCAAGGTGAAGCTTTCCATGAAGGCTTTGCTCCCCCCGAAGGCTGCCCCGGCTGAAGCTCCGGCCGCCGAAGCACCTGCTGCAGAAGCCGCACCGGAAGCTCCGGCTGAAGCCTAATTCAGAACAAATTCTGTAATACAGATTATTGCAGTCGTCAATCAAAAGATTGACGGCTGTATCTTTTACACGCTTTTTTGACGGATTTTTTTAGACAACCTCCCGTGCGAGTAAATTTTAATTTATATTTAATTCGGGTTGTTTTGCACTAAAATTGATGGGAATTGTATGGTCATTATTTTTTTGACTTTTTTAACTGTTGTCGCGGCAATCAACTTTTGTCTGCAATATCGTGTCAACCCGAAACAGACCGGTCCGTATCCGCTGCTTTTTTTCTGCTCCTTTGTCGCCTGCTTAGGTCACCTTCTGCTCGCCTTTTCGACCAATGTAGACGAAGCCATTCTTTCGAACAAAATGATCTATCTCGGGTCGATGTTCCTGCCTATCCTTACCTTCAAGGCATGCCTTTCTATTTGCAAGATTAAATTCCCAGCATGGAGCTACGACATACTCCTGTTGATTGTCTTTGTCATCTTGGCTCTTTCGATGACAGTCGGATTCAACGGATTCTATTACAAGACCATCACCTATGTTCAGACAAACGGCGTCGGAAACTTTGTCGCCGAATACGCAATCGGACACGACATCTTCAATTATGTGATGGTCGGCTTTGTCATTATCAACGTAAGCCTCATTATTTACGCCTTTGTCAAGAAGAAAAGCGTTTCCTTCAAGAGCCTGGTGGCACTGTCTTCGATCGAGGCGGTATCCATTCTTTCGTTCTTTATTTCGCGCGTGATTGGATCCGACACTTTGGTCATGCCCGCAGTGTACGTGTTCGACCAGTTTGCCATCTTGTACATTTGCTTTAGGGTCCAACGTTACGATGTGGAACAGATTATTTCGCAAGTGCTGGAAACCCAGAACGCCGACAGCTATGTTCTCATATCTTCGAACAATAGTTTCCTCGGTTGTAACGCAGTTGCTTATGAAACCTTCCCGGCCCTTAAAAATTGTCGTATTGACCACTCCACCCCCGACAATTCCGAACTGAACCATTTGCTGATTGCCTGGAACAAGGAACTGAAACAGGGCGACGTGACAATCGAAAAGAAATTCGAACAAGACGGCAAATACTACAAGATTTTGCTTAGACAACTTCCTCTTTCGGGCAGTGAAAAAATCAACATGTTCCGAATCGAAGACGAAACCAGCATGCACAATTACATCAACATGTTGGGTACGAACAACGTTCGCCTTGAACTGATGCTCAAGGAAAACGACACGCAGATTCGTTCAATTCAGGAACAGATGGTCGTGGGTATGGCCCACATGGTTGAAAGCCGCGACAGTAACACTGGTAGCCATATCAAGCGAACAAGCCGCGTGGTGCAAATTCTGGTCGAATACCTGCGCAAGGACCCTACGCTTGGCCAATCCGAATTTTTCTACGACAGCCTGGTGTCGGCAGCTCCGATGCATGATATCGGAAAAATCGCTATCGATGACCGCATTCTGAGAAAGCCCGGCCGCTTTACGCCGCAGGAATACGAAGAAATGAAGGAACACCCCGAAAAGGGCGCCATGATTGTCGAAAACCTGCTCACGTCTGTGGAATCTCCGGACTTCGTGAGAATCGCAAAGAACGTCGCCCGCTACCACCACGAACGTTTCGATGGATTCGGTTACCCCAAGAAACTCAAAGGGAACGAAATTCCGTTCGAAGCCCGCATCATGGCCATTGCCGACGTATACGACGCACTGGTTTCCAAGCGTTGCTACAAGGCCGAAATGTCGTTCAACGAAGCCTACGATATTATTATCGAAGGCATGGGTACGCAGTTTGACCCGGCTCTAAAGGACTGCTTTATCGCCTGCCGCAAAAAACTTGAAGATTATTATCAAAGCTTGAGCGAAGACGAAGCCTAAACGGCAAAAAAAATGCTATCTTTGGGCGCATGACGAAGTTTAGCGAATTCCCCTATATAGCCGACCGCTTTAATGCAGTCCGCAGGGAAACTGTACAAGTCCGCGTTGGCGAGGCTTTGATAGGGGGCAACGCCCCCATTTTAGTTCAGTCCATGACCACCACCAAGCCGAAAGACGTGGAGAAAACGGTGGCCGAAACGTTAGCGCTCGCCAAAGTGGGTTGCGGACTGGTTCGCATTACCGCTCCGACATTTGCAGATGCAGCCGCTCTTGAAGAAGTGATGAAGCAGGTGCGTGCCGCCGGCTGCACCGTTCCGGTATCTGCCGACATCCACTTCCAGCCGAAGGCCGCGTTCGAGGCGCTCAAGTGGGTCGAGAAGGTCCGCATCAATCCGGGTAACTTCGTGGATACGGGCATTTTGACACTCGACCAGCAGACGGACAAGTCTTTTGAAGAAGGCAAGGAAAAGGTGGCCGAAGCCTTTACGCCGTTCGTGCAAGAAGCCAAGCGCCTCGGTCGCGCCATCCGCATCGGCGTAAACCACGGTTCGCTTGCGGCCCGCATGATTTACCGCTACGGCGACACGGTGGAAGGCATGGTGGAAAGCGCCATGGAATACTTGGCCGTGTGCGAAGCTGAACATTTTGACCAGGTGGTCTTGAGCCTCAAGAGCAGCAATCCGCGCGTGGCGATTGCCGCCTACCGCATGCTCGCCGCCCGCATCAAGCAGGAAGGATTCAAGCCGTACCCGTTCCACGTGGGCGTGACGGAAGCGGGCGCGGGTGCCGACGGACGACTCAAGTCGGCCGCGGGCATCGGCGCACTCCTGCTCGACGGTCTTGCAGACACCATCCGCGTATCGCTCACCGAAGATCCTGTGGCCGAAGTCCCTGTGGCACAGGAACTTATCAAGGCCTGCGCGTTGCCAGCTGCACCGACCGCCTACAACGTGCCGGTGCTTGAAAAAGACCCGTACCACTACGAACGCCGCGAGACCGAAGTCGTGAAGGTTGCAGGCGTGGATATTGGCGGAGGTAGTCCGGTGAAGGTCGGCGTGAAGGCCGACGCGATTGCTCTTACCGGCGAACGCCGCAATGCCGAATTTGCGCTGCCGAGTCTAGATGCCGCCCCCGTGGTGCAGTTCAAGGACGCGATGGATATCGCGGGCTTTGCGCAGAATCCCTCTGCCGTGCCTGCAGGTTCCGTGTTCTGCTATACCGGAGCTGAGATGGTTTCTGGCGTGCGCGCCCTTGCCGCTGCTCTCGAAGCTGCGGGTCGCCAAGACCCCATTCTGCTTTACGCTAAAATCGGCGACACCGAAAAAGAAACCCTCCGCGTGTCCGCCGACATCGGAAGCCTGGTGACCGACGGTCTTGGCGATGCCGTCGTAATTGACGGCTACAAGGGCGCGAAGGATTGCGTGCTCCTGGCATTCGACATTCTGCAGGCCGCCTACTGCCGCCGCAGCAAGACGAACTTTATCAGCTGCCCGAGCTGCGGCCGCACCCTCTACGATATTCAGCAAGTCATGGGCAAGATCAAGGCCCGCTTCGGACACCTCTCCGACATTTCCATCGGCATCATGGGCTGCATCGTGAACGGCCCGGGCGAAATGGCCGACGCCGACTTCGGGTACGTGGGCGGTGGCCCCGGCCGCATTACGCTGTTCGAAGGCAAGACGGCGGTCAAGAAGAACATCCCCGAAGAAGACGCCATCGAGGAACTCGTGAATTTGATCAAGGAAAGAGGCAGGTGGCAAGAACCTTAGAGGTATGGGCTATGGGGTATGAGCACGCCTTGTTTCACAAGGCTTTGAGCAAAAAATTGGCGCCGAAGGCGCGATTATAAAAGCTCCGAGGCACGAAGTGCCGACCTCAAACCTCAAAGCGAAGCGACCCCAAAGCTATTTAACATTAACAAAGGACAATACAATGGCAACTATTAAGACGATGAACAACATTTCCAAGAAAGGCTTGAGCCTGTTTGGCTCGTTCTACCAGGTTTCCGACTCCGTCGAAAATCCGGATGCCATCTTGGTGCGTTCCGCCCAGGTTGATACCGACAACTTTGACGGCCTGCTGGCTGTCGCCCGCGCCGGCGCCGGCGTGAACAACATCACCATCGACAAGGCTTCTGCAAAGGGTATTTGCGTGTTCAACACCCCGGGTGCAAACGCCAACGCCGTTGCCGAACTCGTGATGACCGTGCTCGGCATGGCCGTCCGTAACGTGGACAAGGCTGCCGCATGGGTCAAGAACCTCGACACCACCGACCCGGACCTTGCCAAGACTGTCGAAAGCGGCAAGAAGAAGTTCGCCGGCATGGAACTCGCAGGCAAAACCCTCGGCGTAATCGGCCTCGGCAAGATCGGCGTGCTCGTCGCTAACTATGCCCGTTGGAAGAACATGCGCGTCATCGCTTACGAACCGTATCCGAACGCCGCCAACATGCACGAACTTTCCAACAAGGTGGAAATCGCCGACCTCGACACCGTGATTGCAAAGTCCGACTTCCTCACCGTACACGTTCCGTTCATCAAGGGCGTTACCGAGAACTTGCTCAACCGCAAGAACCTCGCTCAGTTCAAGGGTAGCTACATCATGAACTTCGCCCGCGGTGGCATTGTCGAAATGGATCCGGTCAACGAAATGCTCGCTTCGGGTTCCCTCCAGGGTTACCTCTGCGACTTCCCGACTGCAGACCTCATCAAAAACGACAAGGTGACCTGCTTCCCGCACCTCGGCGCCTCTACCGAAGAAGCCGAAGAAAACTGCGCCGTGATGGCCGTCGAAGAACTGAAGGACTACATCGAATTCGGTTGCGTCCGCAATTCCGTGAACTTCCCGGCCCTCGTCGATCACCCGCATGCCGGCGTCAAGAGCCGCGTCGTAGTCATCAACCAGGACGTTCCGAATATGATTTCCGAAATCACGAAGGTATTCGGTGCCGAAGGCGTGAACATCGCCAGCTTCTCTAACAAGAGCAACGGCAAGATCGGCTACAACCTCGTTGACGTGGAAAGCAAGGTCGATGATTCTATCATTGAAAAACTCGGCAAGCTCGACAAGGTCATCAAGGTTAGAGTCATCCATTTCTAGTGGGAAGTAGGCAGTAGACGGTAGGAAGTTTTGATTAGGCTGCTTCGCAGCGATTATTCAACTTTCGACTTCCTACTTCTAACTTCCTACTGTTGATACATCTTCTCGATTTCTTCGGCGTACCGAGCTTCAGCGACGGTGCGCCGAATTTTTAATGTGGGCGTCAAAAGCCCAGATTCTACAGTGAGTTCGTCACCGATTAAAATCCACTTGCGAATTTGTTCCCAATGATTCAATTTGCTATTAACTCGCTCGACATGGCGGTTAATTGATTCAAAGATACGCTTGGACTTAAGCGCTTTTTCGACGCTAAAATCTTTGCCAGTGCGCTGTAAGAATCGCTTTGCATTCACCGGATTCAAAAAAAGGAGTGCCGACGCAAACTTACGATTATTTGCAATCACGAGCGCTTGTTCTACCAGAATGTGGCGGCCAAGCTCCAATTCAATCGGATTCGGGCTCACGTACTTGCCCGTACTCGTTTTTAAAAGTTCCTTGAGGCGGCCTGTCAAATACAAATAACCGTCGCGGTCAAAATAGCCTTGATCGCCAGTCTTAAAGAATCCATCTTCAGTAAAGATATCCTTGTTCAAATCGGGCCTATTGCGATACCCCTTGAACACGCTTTCACCTTTAACAAGAACCTCACTATGTTCGCCAATTTTCACCTGCAAATGTGTCAGCGGAAGCCCGACACTCCCCGGCCGCGCTGCACCAAGTTTGTTCACACTCACCACCGGCGAACATTCCGTAAGCCCGTAACCCTCGGTCACATTAATGCCCACATTCAGCAGGAACCTGCAAATAGACTTGTTCAGGGCTCCCCCGCCCGAAATCACCATACGGAATTTACCGCCCATGGCCTCGCGCATTCTGCGATAAACAAACTTGTCGTAGAACTTCGCAAAAATTCCGTGCTTTTCAAGAGGGTTATGCCTTTTGGCATAGGCAATCGCGTGCTCGTATACAAACTTCTGGATGCCGTGGATTTTTTCGCCCGCCACCGTCATGCTTTCGTAAAGCCGTTCCAAAATACGCGGCACCACTGTCATAACAGTCGGACGAATTTCACGAATGATTTCGGCGGTGTGCTGCGGTGAATCGGCAAAGTAAACCTTGATTCCGCACAAAGTATAAAAGTAAACCGTCATGCGTTCAAAGGCATGCGCCACTGGCAGTATGACCAATCCGCGGTCCGTTTCTCGGCTCAACCGCAAGAAATCCCGCTTGATAACCTGGATTTGCGAAAGCATGTTGCGGTGAGTCAGTTCAACGCCTTTCGGGACTCCCGTAGAGCCACTCGTGTATAGAATCGAGAACACGTCGTCCGGATTCAGGGAATGCATCTGCTGGTTAAGCCAGAGCGAAGATTCCGGCATTCTCGACAGCATCTCGCCTTCTTTCACAAGATCTTCCCAGTAGACTCCATTCGGCGGGAGTTCGGACTTTTTATCGATGCAGATGACTGCATTGAACCGCGGCATCAAGGCGCCAATTGCTGGATCCAAGTCCGAAAGCATGTTCAGCACAAGAACCTGCACCGAAGCATCATCGCATTGGTAGTTGAAATTTTCGGCCGAAATATTCGGGAAAAGGGGCACCACCTTCGCCTGGTTCAGCTGCGCCGCCACATCGGCCATAATCCATTCGGGGCTGCTTTCAGCAACAACGCCGATACTTTTACCCGCAACAAGTCCACGTGCCCTAAAGGCAAGCGCCAGGTATTGGGTCTCTCGACGGAGGCGTCGGCCAGTAAAGTTGATCCATTTTCCATGTTTACGATGGGACCACCCTGCGAAATTTTCTCTATCGCAGTTTGCAAAAAACAGATGCGCAAGCGATGTGTATTGCAGCGGTTCCATACAAAATACCCTGTCCCTAACGCTTAAAATACATTTATTACACGGATTTTTTCTGTTATTTTTATCACAAGTCCCTTTTTTTTCTTTATATTTGTGCCATAGGGTTAATTTATCTGTTCGAATCAAAGGGATGATATGTTCAAAAAGATTCTTGATAAATACAACGGCGTTAAGCTAAACTACCGTATCTGCATTGCCATCGTAATTGGCACCCTCCTCGGAATTTTCCTCCCCGGACAAAAATGGATCGGCGAACTGGGCGTCCTGTTCGTTGGCGCCATGAAAGGCATCGCCCCGATTCTCGTGTTCGTATTGATTGTAAACTCGCTTTCTACAGGCAAGACCTCGCTTGACCGACGTTTCGGAAAGGCTTTCGCCTATTACATGGTCAGCACCGTACTCGCCTCCATTATCGCAGTCGGCGCAAGTTTCTTGTTTCCGCAGAACCTGCAATTGGCACAAGAAGCGACCACCTCCGCCATTCTGCCCAAAGGCATCGGCGAAATTCTGAACAACTTGCTTATCCGTGCGGTTTCGAACCCCTTCGAAGCCATTACCGAGGCAAACTATATCGGTATTCTCGTGTGGGCAATCATTTTCGGTTTTGCAATCAAGATTCACGCCAGCGATTCTACCAAGGAACTCCTGCAAGACATTACCAAGTCTGTCACGGCCATTGTCCACTGGCTCATTAACTTGGCTCCTTTCGGTATCATCGGCCTGATCCATTCTTCCATCGCCACCAATGGTATCGGAATCTTCAAGACCTATGGTTTACTGATCGCGGTCCTTGCCGGTGCCATGATCTTTACGACTTTCGTTATCGCACCGCTGATTGTGAGCTCCGCCATCAAGCAAGACCCCTACCCGCTTGTGATTTACTGCCTTAAAGAAAGCGGCATTACCGCCCTCTTTACGCGAAGCTCGGCAGCGAACATTCCCGTGAACATGGACGTATGCGAAAAGCTCAAGCTCGACCGCGAATTCTATTCCGTCTCGATTCCGCTTGGTGCCACCATCAACATGAACGGGGCCGCCATCACGATCGCCATTATGACCTTGGCTGCCGCGCACACACTAGGCATTTCAGTCAGTTTTCCGACCGCCCTGATGCTATGCATTATCGCCAGTATCGGAGCTTGCGGCGCAAGCGGTATTGCAGGCGGTTCTCTGTTCCTGATTCCCATGGCCTGTTCGTTCCTCGGCATTTCAAACGACGTCGCCATGCAGGTCGTGGCCGTAGGCTTTATCATTGGCGCAGTCCAAGATAGCCTTGAAACCGCCCTCAACTCTTCGACCGACGTCATGTACACCGCCGCAGCCGAATACAGTGGCTGGATTGCCGAAGGAAAACACCTTCCCCGTAGGTTCCGCTAAAATACAAGCCGTTTTTTACCAAAAACGTTCCAAATTGGAGTATTCTCTGTTCAGAAAAAAAAGTTACTTTCTCTTGTGGTAAATACAATGGCAGACAAAAAGAAACCTATACACCGAAGTTTATTTATAGGATGCGCAGCATTCATCGCATTCATGTGTATTCTGTTTTCTGCACAGGCTTATTATACCTACTCAAAGACTCTCTATTCCCGCTACGATGAAAAACTGGGTTCTATTTTAAACCACATCACAAAGCGTATCGACCTGGACGATCTGTATCAGTGCGTCATTACGGGAGAAAAGAGCGAAAAATACCACCAAGTCCAGGAAACGCTCAACAATCTCGTTGACGAGTTCAACCTGTTCTACCTATACTCCGCCTTTGTCCGCGACAAACTGATGGTGAATATCTGTTCGGCAACAAACGAAGCAGAACGCGCCCGAGGTGAACAGGATATGGAACTTCTCGAAACAAGCGACGCCTATCCTGAAGAAGAACTGAATAAATTCTCCGTTGCAATTGCAGAAGATAAAATTACATTTTTCGAAGAGACCTCCGAATGGGGCGTCGCCTATACCGGTTGCAAACCCCTGATCAATTCCACGGGAGTCCACTTCGGTCTCTTATGTGCAGATATTTCCATCGAGGCCCTCCGCAACACTCTGCACAAGTCTGTCCTCTACAGTATCCTTTTGACCCTTGGAACAGGCATTCTGTTTGCAGCAATCCTTATCTTCTGGTTGCACAAAAACGTGACTGGGCCCATCATTGCTCTCGAAAAGAGCGTCCACAAATTCGCCGAAAAAAGCCGCAGCAAAAAGAAAGATCCAAAGCACCTCGTCTTCGATGCTCCAGAAATCAATACGCGTAACGAAGTGGAATTCCTTTCTATCGCCATCACCCAAATGTCTAAGGACATGAGGAACTACGTAGAAGACATCTTGGAAGCCGAAGAAACGGCAAAATCCGCGCAAGAAGAAGCGGCCAACATGACCATACTCGCTTACAAGGATGCCTTGACCCATGTGGGTTCCAAAATCGCCTACGACGATTCGGTACGGACTCTCGAAAAGGACTTAAAAGAAAATCTCGTGAAAGAATTTGGCTTCGCCATGATCGACTTGAACAACCTGAAAGTCATCAACGACAGCTATGGCCACGCCAACGGCAACCTCTACATTGCAGGGGCATGCCATATTGTCTGCACCATCTTCAGGCATTCTCCGGTATTCCGCATAGGCGGCGACGAATTCATCGTGATTCTCAAGAACGACGACTACGAGCACCGCCACGAACTTATCGAAGTTGCTAACCAGAAATTCTTCGAAACCGAAAACGACTATTCCAGGGAACCCTGGGACCGATACTCCGTCGCCATAGGCTTGGCGGAATACAAGAGCGGCGACACAGTTGATTCCGTGAGCAAGCGCGCCGACGAAGACATGTACCTGAACAAGCAGAAAATGAAGAAAGCGAGAACTTAATTCAGATTTCAGAATTCGGAATTCAGAATTATTTCTAATTTATAAGCTCAAAATACAACTCTGAAATCAGAAATCCGCATTCCGAATTAAAACGTGCTTGATGTATTGAACCTACATTTCTCCTTTTACGACTGGCTGCTGATTTTCATGGTCACGGCGCTCGGAACCCTAAGCGCCTACTTGAAGGACCCGCAGTTAAAAGCCGTCACGGCGACTATTCCAATACCTTGCGGGTTCGCCTACATCGCTGTCGGACTCCCGATGGGTACGGCGAATGCGATTTCGGGATTCATGTGTTTTCTGTACGTGCATATCGTGCGCATTCTGCATTATAAAGTTAAAGTTCCGATTGTCCCGAGCATTATCGCGGGGCTCGCCTTCTTTGTGGCGCTCGGCACCTTTTTGATGCCGCGCGTTCCCGACACCGAAGCCGCCTTCCTGGGCGCCTGCGCGTTCGATTTTATCGTGGGCGTTATCATATTCCAGAAGCAGAGCTACAAATCGGGCGTGCGCTACAAGACTCCGCTCCCCATTTACATCAAGGCGCCCGCCATCGCAGGCGTCGTAGGCGGACTCATGCTCATCAAGCGCCTGATGGGAGGCTTTTGCACCAGTTTTCCGATGATGAATTCTATCGTGAGCTACGAAAGCCGCTATTCGCTGGGCGACCAGTGCAGGCAACTTCCGCTGTTTTTGATTGCGGGGCCGATCATGTTCATCGAAATGCGCTATATCGAAATCGGTCTCGGACTCAACCACTGGATTGTGCTTTTGTGCGGTTATATTCTGTTTGCCGCCATTTACTGGCCGCTGAATAAAGAACTCAAGCGCCGTAACGAGCAGGCGGAGAAAGCGTATAGTAGTAGAGGTTAGTTGGTAGAACTTAGTTGGTAGAGCTTAGAGAGAAGAGAGTGTTCTAAGTTCTAAGTTCTAAGTTCTAAGTTCTAAGTTCTAAGTTCTAAGTTCTA
>NZ_MWQL01000027.1:0-26275 GCF_002210325.1 Fibrobacter sp. UWB1 | reverse complement strand
TGGTGGTAGCGGTCGGGAACACGCCGTCGCAAGGCATCTTGGAAACGGGGAGGAGCTCGCCGTTGCCCTTGATGATTTCTGCGGTGGGGGAGTAGTCTATGGGCGTTCCCCACTGGCGTGGGTCGGGCTATATTTTAGGGGCGGCCACCTTCGCTTCGCTCGTCGCCCGCCTCCTAAAACCGAGACCACGGTCTCGGCCCCAAGGGGTCACTATCCCTAACGCAAAAGAAATCAAACCCTGGACAAAACATCTAGAATAACGCTCAGTCCTTTCTTCTCGTTTTCAGCTGCGACAAAAATGTCACTCAGTTTTTTCAACTTCGATTTCATCCGATAATCTGATGTTACGCGGTTGATTGCATCCAATAGTGAATTCGGGTTTACGTTTGCCATTGAGATAATATTATCGATTCCCAAATGTCTCAGGCGAAGGGCGTTATCGATTTGGTCTTTGCCAAGCGGATTGATTACGAAATTGCGGTCAAAATAAACGCATTCCTTGATAGTCGCAAGGCCTCCGTGTATAATTGCGCACTTGACATTTTCTTTTGCAAGTAACTCACGCTGGGGAACCCAGCTGGCAATGATAATTTTGGATTTGTCGTAGTTTTTCCATTCAGGGCTATTTACCAATTTGGAACCTGCAGCAATAATCAAGAAGCAATCTTGCAACTGTGGAGACTGCATCGCCTTGCACATAGAGTGGAATAAATTTTTTGCTTTGTCCTCATAATCAAGCACCTGAGAACCCGCTGTAACGAAAATTATGTTTTCATTTTCGAGGATGGAATTCCAGTTGATTACGTTGCCCTCCGAATCTAGCGAATCGGTGTCGTGAGTTAACTCTTTGGTGATGCAGGGGTCTACATAATGTACTAGGTCACCATGACGATAATGATCGTATTCGTATTCCCTGGGGCAGGGAATTAATTCATGGCATGTTTCCAAGGGCTGCGTAAATTCTTGCAAAGTCATATCGGGAGCATCTGTAGAAACGGAACCATTGATGGCCATGTTAATTATCTTGTGCAGTTCCGGCTTTGAGAAAGACAACAGGTTGACTCGTGCGCGGATGGCAGGATCGTCTTGCGGATGCCTCAAGTAGGTGGTAGAAATGACGACAGGGATATTATATATCCAGTGAATCAAGAGACATTCGAGCGATGTGAAATAGCCACCTACAAGTAAATCGGGTTTTGCTATTTGCAACGCCTTCCAAATGGATTTTGCATCCTCCACTAAGTCTTCGTTAGGAATTCGTGCGTTTCCCGGTAAGTTGAATACAATATTCTCGTCTACGATTTCTCCGTCTGGATTATTCAAAGCGAAATAACGACTGTAAAGAATCGCCCAGACATGCCATGTTTTCCAGCGTTCATTAGGGTCGCTGGCGCTTTTTGTTGTGTAACCCTTGGGATACATGTTTGATAAAATGGTTTGGAACAGGAAATGTCCCGATCCGTTGTCGTAGCTATCTATGACAGATTTGCAATCGGATATCCCCATATAGCTAACAGTGTAATCATCACCTTCGCTATCATGTAGGTCCTGAGCCCATTTTAATGTTGGAAGCCAATGCCCTTGTTCTTTATAAACATCTGGCCAGAAGAGGATGGATTTGGACATGAATTAGACTCCTTAGGGAAATGTTTTCTTATGGACCTTCTTATTAATCAGGTTCTTTTTTTCAACTCAATAATAAAATAGTCCCCAGAATTTTCTAGTTCTAAATTTCCATATAGTCTAATCGAATATGTGTAGCCTGAATAAACCATGTAGGCCTGAATGTAACAACCATTAGTGTAGTTTGCATCTGATCTTTCTATATTAGCCCAGCCAAGTTCGAACGCTTTAGATTCTAATTCATCTAACATTTGATTAAACATTGTTTTCTTTTCATCTCTGCTCATAGATGATTTAACATCTATAGGGATAAAATCCGAAGATAGATATTCAAGAGATGCATTTGTATAGTTCCACTCAAATTTTCCTAAAATAGAAGAAAATGGTCTAACATACAATTCACCAAACTTTTCTATATCTCCAAACAGGTATGTTTTTTCTTGCTTTACTACTGTCGCAGAGATAACTTGCGTCTCGTTTACATAGACAAGGTTGACGGTTATAACACTTGCATCTTCGAGTGTTTTGTTGTAGTTTGATGATCCCGCGATGACTTCAGCTTTGGTAAAACCGGCGGCTACTAGCGCGGCGTCATACGCTGCGTATTCTTCGACAGAGAAACTTTGTCCTGAAACAACACACCCTCCAGATTCATTATCGACATAAGCAATAGTCGAATTTGGCAAATATTGAGTTGCTAGGGCACATGTGGATGTTGATGGATTTGTTGGATTGAGCGGATTTATTGAATCGGCTCCGCTGCCGGAATCAGAAGAACAGGCTGCAATCAAAAATGAAGATATACCAAAAATAGTTGAAAAGACATTACTTTTCATAACAACTCCTTAAGAATTTTTTGCTGTGAAACTGATGTAAAGGACAACGTCATCAATTGAGGTTAGTTCAGAATCATCAATGGTTAGATGCCACGATGAATCAAGGCCAGCACCTTCAAAGAACGAGAACTTGTCCGATTTAAAGTTGAAATCAAACCGTCCGCAATCGGAATTAGCCATTCCCGTTGCCATCGTTTGAACGCCTATTCGATTTTGAATTTCGTTGGAACCAAATTTCAGCGTGTTGCTATCCATTGTCAATTTGGCATTCAATGATAGTCCTGTAAAATTCGGAGCGATGACACGTAAACGAACATCTCGAATACGACAGAAATCAATCCCAAGTTTTGAACGAATATTTTCCGAATCTATACCAAAGGAACAATTTTTCAAGGCGGAGAAGACTGCATTTCCATTGTCACTGGAAGATAGTTCATTTAATTCTATCTTTAATTTTTTGAGACTTACAGGCCAAGTGATTTTTTGTTCATTTTTATCATTCTCCATATAAGTAACTTCCATGGCATGCAAGTCTGCAATCAACCTATCTGCTGAGAGCAAGCCGTTGTACGCCCCGTCCCAATAGCTGTTGCCAATAAAGGATTTGGCGTTACCCATGTCGGTGTCGCCGATTTCGAAGTGATAGCACTTCTCGGCCATCTTGGCTACCCTCGTTGCCAATTTGCACATGGTCTTTGAAAGTTTTATCAGTTGTTTTACTTGCCATTCGTAAAGGTCCTTGCTTGTAAACTTGTCACTGAGGAAGTCGTATTCCTCCTCGATGCGCTCTATTTCCTTTTCAAGAAGTTCCTTTTCCTTTTCAATCCGTTGTTGTCGGATGGTGTTGATGATAATTTGTTTGTCTGCCTGGGAAACTTCGCTTGCGGAGATGGCCTCTTCCACAGTTTCTTCAGCAGTCTCTTTTTTCTCTTCGCCCTTGGCTTTTTTCTGCAAAGCCGCAGCTTCCTTTTCCATAGCCTTGGAAAGGTAGCTCTCGGCCATGGTGATGGCCGCTTCGCCAAGTTTTCGTCCTCCGTAGGCGGCAATGTGGAAGTCGATACCGCCAAAGGCGTTCACGATACCGCCCGCGTCCATGTCGGGAATGCTGTACAGGGCAGAAGCGATACGTTTTGCCATTTCCACCTTTTCGCGGAGGTCGGCTACACCTTGCATGGTCTTGGCGTAGCCGTTTTCGAAATCGGTTTTTAACTTTTCGATATTCGACTTGTGGTGTTCCTGCTTCTTGGCTTTCTTTTCTTTCTCAATTTCCAATGAGGCGGCTTCGGTCTCCAGTTCCTTCATCTCGATTTCATAGATGCTCTGGGATAGCTTTTTCGCAGAAAGCTTATGCTGGACTCTCAACTGCCGCAAGGCTTCCGCATCCTTGTCCTTCAAGGCCTGTAACAGGCTTTCCTGCATCTTGCGCAGGTCCCGGGCGATTTCCAGGGCCTTTGCCACAATAACCTTGAAACGATAGTGCGGCAATGCAGCACCGGCATCAGCAAGGATGTCGCTGATGGAAAGCCCTGCACCTCTTGCCTTTACCATCATTCCGGGATCGATGGGAGGAGCGAACAGGGCTAGCATCCGTTTTACACCTTCGATGTTCAGGCTATTTCGAATCTTGTAGAGCCTGTCGGCCACGGTGTCCCAGAATTTCATCAGGTTTTCGTTGCGCGGCACGTTGAAATAAAAAGTCTCCTTCGAAATATTCGAAATCATTGATGTCTTGCTAGGATACTTGTTCTGGAATGTGTCGCGGTCACGTGCACGACCAATCAGCATGGAATCCTCGTATTCAAGGAGGGTGTTGGCCCAATCCAGGTTGCCATCGGCTCCTGCCTCGTCTATCATAGCTGCTGCGGTCTTAGCAACACCATTCTCTGGATCAGGAGCCTCGGCACTTTTGGGGCCCAAAATATCCGCCGCCATAATGTAGAACTGTATGGCGAGATTCACGGATTCCGTTGTGTCTTGAGTAAAAAGTTCGTCGCCACGAGCAATAAGAGTACTCAAGTATTTCATGATTACGAATTTCTGGTAGGCAACAAGCCGTTGTTTGGCAATCAGGTGCGGCTCAAAGGGATTAAATTTCCATTGCTCAATGAGACTTTGTAAATCATCCTTCTTTTCCGAATTATCATTCTCGTTAAGAACTGCCAGTGTTTCCAAAATGGTCTTATCTGCATCGGGATTCGCGTAGAACGGGAGGAATCGCCAATACTGAGCTCCGCTAGGTAACTCTTCAGCCCAGCGGGCGATGCGTTCGGGGCCTTCTTTTTTACCCTGGGGGTCAAACACCAGTTGGAGCCATTCAAGAGCGGCCTCGTATTTCTCTTCTGCAATGAGCTTGTCAGCTATTCTTACAGGAACATAGAAGAATAATTCCCAGTTGTAAATACCATTCGGAGATTTCCATGTAAAATTAACGTATGGGGCGGGATAGTATTTTGATACATACGAGGTCGGTCCATAATTACTTTCAAAAATGGACTGACCCATGTCCCAGGCTGCGCTATCGCCTGCGATGTGGTAGCCTATGGCAGAACCGAAGTAGTAATTATAGCCTGAATACATTGTGTAGTAACTTTGGACTCTCTGTAAGGCCTGAATACCCCTGGAATGCAACTCTTTTTTGCCACCATTTTTATATTGATTGAAAAATTCATCCATAATCGGATGCGATATCAATGTGAATTCATAGACCCGACTGTTTGCCTTGCTTGCCTTGGGATTGACAAAATAGGTGTTTGCATCATCCATGTAAAAGAAAGGCAGATTGCTGATATGTTTTTCTCTGTTATCTGGATTATAAAAATCCATATTCACGGGAAGAATGCGGAAATTCTTTTCTTCAACAAGAATTTCCCGGTCTTTATAAGCCAGAGAGCTTAATCCATTAGAAATCCAATAATTACTCTTGAGATATGTATTTCTAGGGGAGAAAGAACTAACTTCATGTCCCCTTAGTTCTCCTTCATCAGGAACATTATCCAGGTTTTGAATAGCCACAATCGTTTCTGTTCCATCTTCTCCCTTTTCTATGATGGGGTCGATATCTTCATTTTTACATTCGTCTTTACCATCAGCATAAAGTAAAACCTGTCCAACCGAAGATATCCGTTGAGTATCATATCCTTTATAGCATCTTGTCTCTATATATTGTTTTATTTTTTCCTTGTTTGTAACAGAAATTGTTTTTGATTGCTGATCCTTTACTATCTTTGCCATGGCTGAGTAAAGGTTAGCCAGCATTTGAAAATGGAATAAGTGGTGTTTTTTGTATGAATCTTGATACTGTTCAGCGAGTTCATTGTATCTAAACACCAAGTCCTCTGATCTATCGATGTCAAGCAACGTTCGATAAGCTTGGAATGTTATGATATCTGCAGCTACAACTGTCCTAAAATGGTAGCGGTCTCCAATTTTTTCATCTGGATTTAGTTGGAAATCAAGAGGATTTAAAGATGTATCATACAAGACATTTTTCGTAGTTTTGACGCCTGTCCATTTCTTGCCGTTGAAGCACGTCCAGGCAATCTTTATTTCGACATAAAATTCAATTTGAGGGGAACTGACGCCACTATCAGAACTAGCCATTCCAGAATTCAATTGTCTTTGTCCTTGAACATACTGAGGCCATGCAAGATACAGGCGACCGTTCATCAGTTGTGGGAACACCACGTCACCCGTAATGTCCGCCTCTATCAACTCCCATGGAGACCATGTACCGGAGCCACTTTTTTTCGCAAAATACTTGCGGTAATAGTAGCGGTGCGGTTCTCCACGAGTTCTACCAATAATATGCAGCGTATAGACTGTTTCCCCGAAAGAATCTCCGTCTTCCTTGCAACAACCGACGATTTCTAGGTTTGCCGTTTCGCGCATCTTTTCCAGATACTCTGCGTATATACGTTCCATGTCGTCGCTGTCACCGCCCACTTCTTGCAGACGCTCTTCAAGTTCGATAAAGAACGAACTCTTGTCATCGCGGAGGCTCACATCAAGCCAGTTTTCAGGATACAGGAATACTTTGCGATTCGCTACCCACACCTGATAATTTTTCATCCATTCCCACTGCGCTAACGCGGAATCACTGAAGAGATTTTCCCCATCAATGGTTTGTCCTTCCAGCCCCAATTGGCAACGCTGCACAAACAATTGTAAGCATGCATTTGCCTGCACGATTCTGGACATAGACATGTCGGGTTCCATAAGGACGTCAATTAAGTAGTAGGCGTAAAGGTCGTTTGTATCTAGGAAAGAACGTGGGTATTTGTATTGTGACGCGTAGGGTTCATTTTGCGATTCCCAACAAACAAAACCAGCCAATGCATCCCTACGTTCCTTGCGAATTTCGTCACTTATCCCTTGAATGAACTTGTTCCATTGCGAGGTACTATAATTTGATTTCAGGTTGTCGTTCACAGTCTGAACTGCGCTAGACAAATTGTTGAAGTTCTCGTTTTCGACATCAAGTTCCGTTTCCCGCAACTCAATGAAAAGTCTTTCTAGAATGCGTGGTGCAGTGAATGTTTTCAGATAAAGCTGATAGACCTTGAAGAATTTGGACCAATCCTCCGTCGCATTCCAATTGTTGATGTCCGGCCACGTTTCTACATCGTCTCCCAAATCAACATTGAATACATACTTGTAGCAATCTTTGAATACTGTCTGCGGGAGCATCAGTAGACGTTTTAACTGTTTCAGGGTTGTGATGGGGGAGTTGTATGCATCCCCGTTCATGGGCGGAATCGCAGCGTAGGAATATTCCGTATTGCCGAAAGCGTCGGAAACCGAGAACGCCTCGACAAGATCGTCAAGTATACCCCAGTCCAAAACCTCGTTATCTATATTATAGAGTAAAGACCAGTTATCCCATCCGAATCCGAGTCCAAGCCCGTTTTCGATGTCGCCTGTTTTAACTACATATCCCGAAACATATTGGTAAAGGACATTGGCCTTATACAATGCATAATAGGGGGACAGGTCTATAGAGTCTTCCTGAACATCATCCTCAGGCCAATAGTTTGTCAATGCATAATGTTTCCAATCGTCGAGAGGTGTGGTACTTCCATCTAGGAAATAGTGCAATTTAGAGAGCAATGAATTGAACGCCTTTTGAGACTTCACTTCCGCTGCAATGCCGAATTCTTGCGATAGCATCTGGAAAATCTGTTTTTCATACCAGACGGGTTTCAAACTTTCATAAAGGGAGAACAGTCTTTCAAGAGCGGAACCCTTGCCAAGAATTTCAGCAATTTGTTCGGCACCATCGCCAAAAATGTCCACCAGCCAGCTGTTAAGTGATTCGTATTTGTCAGAGCCGCCAGTGGGAAGCGTTTCTTGTGCCAGGTAGTCGATGTACGGGACATCTGCAAAATCAAGGCTGGCAAGGAGCTTCCCACAGGCTTCCTTGTAGGCCGCGACATATTCTGCCTGTCCGTCTTCCTGAATTTCCGCTATTTCTGCTTCATTCGTTGCATAATCGTCATCAACCTTCACAGCATCCCAGGATTCGCTGATGGTGGCGTAGAATGTTCCTGCGGTCTCGTCTGGATTCGTGGCGGTCTTTGCGATTCCAAGGAAGGCTTTGGCCTTCTTTTGAACGGTTTCATCTGGTGTATGGAGCAACTCTTCAAGAACAGATAGGGGAAGGGAAGTCCCTTGCCACTTGCGGATGGCCCTTGAAAATGAACGAATATCGTTCATGAATCCGAGACCGGTCTCCTGCAATAGATAAAACTCGGCGGCAGTCAGGTTGTGCTTTTGTGCAAATGTGCCGAGGCGGTAAATATAATTCAGCCCGGCAAGAAATTTATCATGCTGTTCCTGGGCTTCGTTTGTAGACGCACCTGAGAAGATTCCACTTTGTTCCAAGAAGAGAAAGACTTCTTCTTTTTTTAAGGACAAGCAATTTGTTGTAGCCTTTGTAATGTCGTTCTCGATATATTCATCATCATATTTTTCAATTGTAGAAGAGTCTTCTGGATTTACGTCCCGATAGCGATTGAATAGGACAGGAACATCAAATACCGTCGCAAGTTCATCTTCGGTCAGTTCAAAGCCATTCCAAGCAAGAGAATTGAGCGGAGTAATGCCGAAACGTAAAACCATTTCCTGTATGCGGTCCCAATTGCATAGTGGGTCTTCTGCATATGGGAAGTCTTTATTTTCGGGATTTCCCTCGTCTGTTGATTTGCGGTTCAGTTCATTGTAACGAGAAGCGATGTCCTCGTAACTCCAGCCTAATAAGCGATGGAATCTGAGCATGGATGCCAGTTCTATGAAAAAGTCCGGAGTTGGATAATTGACTGTAACGTTTTTTTCAGTACTATTATCAATGGTTGATGTGTCTATAAGTATATAGCCGTTGATGTCTGCCAGCTGGTACTGCAGAGCGTCGGGACAGCGAGTGTCCACATTGTATTTTGCGAATAACGGAAGGGCTATGATTTCCTTCAATTCCTTGAACGAGATTCCTGTGCGGTCAAGGAGTATCGCCACATGGCTTAAAATTTCAACCCATGTCTTGTTTTTTAAATAGGGTGTCGGATGTTTGGGGTCGTCCATCTTGTATTCGGACTTGTCTGGCAGATAGACGTTATTGTTATTTTCTTGAAGTCCCCAAAATTCCCACGGTTTATCCGCGGTCTCCTTGAAGAGAATCCTGTGCAGTAGTTCGTCTGCAAAAAGGCAGACTTTTTCTTCGTTTGTTCTTCCGAGGCTCTCGGCGACATTATACAGGGTGAGAGGAACGTTACCGAGTAGTTTTGTTGCTTTGGTCCTATAGGTATTCAAGGGGAGCATAGCCGGATAGGCGTGGCTCATGAGTTTCAAATTCGCTCTGTCCTGCCTTTTCCGGCCTTCGCTACCTTCGGGCCATTCTAAAGGTTCTGCCCGCAGGCATTCGGTAGTGGCGTCGCGTGGGGTCAGGCTTTCGAGAATGGTGGCTGGCCTGTTTTCTTCGTCTCCTGCAAGGCTTTCAAGAATCTCATTTATCAAGTCGATGGTGGGCATCGCCGTTTCTGCATTTGCCTTGGTGAGCAGGAGGTTTAGCAGATCGGGGCGGCGTTTTATGAATTTGTCGTAAGGATCCTTGTTCGCCTTGAAAAAGTTCAATAGGTCCACGAAGTAGGCGGAGGCACTCAACACGGACTGGCCTTCTGTGGCACCGTTTCTATTAATGTTGCCGAAAAGATTTTTCCATGTGGGGGCCACGGATGCAGGGATTCGCGGAGGTGCAATGTTGGTGGAAACTACATTTTTTTTCAAGAGGTTTGCCGCCCGAACCTGGAGCTGTTCGGACACGCCGCGCGAGGTGGCTTTCAACGTTCCGTCGGTCTCGTTCAGGTTGCGGTGGAACTGGCCTATCTTGAAGGTCGCTTCCGATACGAAGCTTTTCGCCACGCGGTGAATCTGGGTCGCCATCTCCTTCGTGCCGATGCCAAGGGCGTGTTCTGCAACAAAATAATCCTCGTCAAGTTCTGCGACAGATGTAGCAGATTTAAACCCGCTATTAATTAGGTAAGCGACCGCCACAGCATCGCCTGTAAGGCGATAAATGCGCTGGAGAACATGAAGTTTTTCCAGATTGTCGCCCGTGATTTTATCGGCATGTTCATGTTCAAGTTCGTATTTTCCCGAATCATGATCGGTAAGACTGAATCCTTCCCATTCCTTTTTTTTCAATATGGTGAATAGGGAGTTCCATTCGGAAGGGAGACTTGATGAAAGTTTGTCATAAAGTTTGTATTGTGGGAACCAGGAAACAATCAAGTCCATCAGTTTCTTGACATATAGATTCCTTTGTTCTTCCGCCGTAGTTCCCAGAAATTCATGTGGCAATCCGAGAGGGTCTTTGGGGTAATACTTATTGTATCGTTTTGATACGTTTTCAACGATGCTTGTCCAGTTGTTTTCATCGAAAGAAAGGAGATTTTTTAACTCGTACCCGTCCTGCAAATGGGATAAACTGTACTTGTATGCCTCAATTACGAAATCATCGTACCAACCACCAAAGTCACAAAGGTCTATCAGGAACATTAATTTGGTGTGGTCAAATAAATTGTCGACAATCTCGCCTTGCTCATCCATTTCGTTCCATTCTGAAGGTGCAACATTCTCCAAATCTGAGAGCATCTCGCGATAGTCGCTACCCGCCGAATAGTAGGCATTCATTAAAAACTGGATCTTGGCAGCTTCTGCCGTTGTAACTCCGCTTAAATCCACTCGGACTGTCTTGACTTCGTGAGTTTCTTCATCTACGACATTCTTTAATGGTAATTCACTTTTTACGAATAGGAAGAACACGTGGTAGGGAGAGAACTGGTCGTCCATTTCACCGACGACTGCCGAGGATTCCGTTCCCTCTTTCCACAGTCTTAAAATTTCGTCAGCCTTGACTTTTGAAGATATTTGATTTTTTGCGATACCGTCAAATATCGCAGTCTGCACAGTGGGAGCCTGAGTGTTTACAAGGTCGTCCAGATTTTCTACGAGTTCCTGATAGGTAAGGGCGAAAATTCCCTGAGCATATACATTGGCTCGATAATCGTTTTCGCTTTTTCCAAGTTTGCCGAGAAGGCCATAATAGAGACTATAAGCTAGGAAATACGCCTTGACTTCCTTGTCCGAGCGCCGTTCTCGTCCTACAACCAAAGGAAATTCATCTACATCTTTTAGGAAAATGTTTATCTTATTTCGTTTGTCTGTGAGATGAGCGGAGTCTAGGATTACTGTATTACGATAAATGGCTAGCAGTTCGTCCAATTCTTCGAAAAGAGACTTGTTTTCTGTTGTAGAGGACAAATCTATTTCAAAATCAATCCGTTGTTCCCGTTTCCCGTTAAAGACAAGCGGTTTAAAAACTGTTATCTTGGGTGTTGAAGCTCCTGTTTCGTATATTTCTAACTTTGCGTATAACGAAACCTTGTTCTTGCCATAAGCATCTTCTGCATCGAGCAAGAGTCCCTGCGGTAAAATCTCCGGCTTGTAGGAAATAGAATATTCCCCATTAGTCCCTGTTGTAGGAAAGACACCTAGTTCCTGATGAACAAAAGTTCCTGTCGGATAATCGTTATTGTCCGTGATGTCGTAATGCAAACAGTAGGCGGTAATCTTTACGCCCGAAACAGGGCGGCCCAATTTGTTTACTACGGAACCATAAATTCTGCAAGAACCATCCGGAATTACGATATCGCCTGATTCGACCTTTATGTTGATGAATTCACGGGCAGAAGCGATTGCCGGCCCAGTCTGATTCGCGACATTCACCCCATCGGCAGAATAGACTCGCACTAAAAGGTTTGGGCTAGTTATAGATGTATCGCCCTGTTGAAATTGGGCCTTAGTGTAGCTTACGGAATAAAAACCGACTGCATTGAGTTGGCTTGATTTAAGTTCCCGTTCTTCTCCATCTCGGACATCGAAAACCTTGACAAAACCATTGGCGAAGGGGACATTACTTGAGTAGTAAACATTGCCGCAGACAGTCCAGTATTCGTTTATGTTACCATTGACCACGATATCTCCGATATTTAGTTCATTCGGTGGTGCGGTGTAAATATTGGACATCCACAAGGGATTGTATTCATAATCAGTCACACGGATTTGCAGGGTTGGGAAAACTGCTTCAGGTGAGCCGACCTCTTGAAAACGGTCCTTATGAAAGACAAGTTCAAATGCTCCCGTATTGGAGTCTATGTTCGATTCAGCAATCCACTGCCAACCCCTTTGCGGGAACATGTGGTATGCCAATATGCGACCTTGATTGTGGAACACGGATCCATCTGCATTGTGAATAGTGCCGCGAACAAACCAAAGGTTGGGGTCTTGAGACATTGGGACTCCTTTTCTAGTGAAAATTTTACACTACTTTACAAAAGTAATATAACTTTTTTTATGAACAACGAAAAAATCCTTACTAAAAATTTACGAAAATGTTGCAATTTATAGAGTTGGTTGTCTTTTTTTCAAAATTTAACCGTTTTCGACAAAACGCCCTATTTTTAAGCAAAAAAAATCCTGTCTGATATCCGATCAGGCAGGAGATTCGTTGTTCATGTCTTGTATTTGATTGCTATGCGGCATTTTCCTCGTCCTTGGTTTCGGTGGGAATTTCGATTACCGCCGTTTCGGGTGTTTCCGGAGTCACGGTAATCTTGCCTTTTCCCTTGCGAAGTTTCAGGTGGGCCTTCTTCAGTTCAATGTGGCTGTTCACGGCCTTGATAAACTGTGTGCAGCCTTCGTCGCTTTCGAGGGTCGCCTTGCCGATTGCAAGTGTCGCCACGAGGTTGAACGCATTCAGGCACCGTTCTCGGTAGACCTTGTTGGCTCCGGTTTCCCTGGCGGCGAACTCCTTGTTGCGGGTCTGTACGGCGGCCAGGTAGTCGTTGTTCTTGCGTTCAAGGTTTTCGAGCCAGGGCTTGAACCCGCAGGCATCCAGTTTGGCATCGCCGATAGCCTTGAGGCTGCTGACGATGTTCGTGAAGATACCCGTGGATTGGTCCTGATTGTGGTAGACCGGGTCGGCGTTCTCGGCGAAAATCTTGCGGAGCTTTTCGCCGGTGGCGACGACATCCTTGTCGGCAAGGGACTTGAGGCTCTTGGCAAAGTTGCGGCAGGCGGCGTATGCGGCGTTGCGTTCCTTGTCAAGGCGGCTCACGATACTTGCGGCAGATTCGTCCACACTTACTTCAATGAGGTTCGCATATTCGGTTACGGCCTTGCGGTAGGCTTCGATGGACGGGCGGATTTCTTCGCCGGTGATGCTTGCTGTCAGTTCGACGATGTTCTTGTGGAGTCCAAGGAATTCGTCGTTGCGGAGTCTGTTGTAGCAGATGGTGTTGATTTTCATCATGATGCTATCCTCGTTTTGAAGGTTGCCGGTTTCAGTTTGCGAAAGGCTTTCCAAGCGCCTTTCACAAAGTTAGATGTGCTGGTTGCAACGCCAGTTGCGTCAGTTTTGTACAAGTTCGTAGCACATTTGTCTTGTTTTTGTAAAAGCATACTTTGTTTGTTAAAACCGCTTTACAAAAGGCGCGGAAGTGCTCCTACAAATGTTTTCGCGGCTTTGTTCCTGAACAAAACCGCTTCTACAAAAGTTCAAGCACGATTGTTCACGGACAAAAGTGCTTCTACAAAAGTAGAAGCACCTTTGCAAACGGTCAAAGCCACTTGTATAAAAGTTCAAGGGCTTTTGCTCACGGACAAAATGGCTCCTACAAATGTCCAAGCGTTTATACACAAGTGACAAAGGCGCTCCCGCAAAAGTTGGAGCACCTTTGCTCACGAGCAAAAGTGCATCTACAAATGTTCAAGTGCTTCCGCACATGAACACAACTGCATCTATAAAAGTTGAGGCGCCTTCGTTCTTGGACAAAACAGCCTCTACAAAAGTAGAAACGCCTTCGCTCTCGGACAAAGCCTTTTCACAAAAAATCCCCCCCCTTCTTGGAGCTAAATCATACCACCACTACCGGTTTAAGGTTCTCCATCTTGCATTATAGTGCCCAAAACAACTGACATTATCTATATTTCTTATGACTACATTTTTATGAAAAAATTTGATCTTCAACATAAGGCCGTAATTATAAAAATAGCTCAAAAAAGAGGGCTGCATAATTGCCATCGACGATTTCTAAAAAGAAAGAATAGGCGTGGTATAAATATTCGTTCAAACCTACAGCAATGCTCATTTTGTCAATTCTATTTTAGCAAAATAAGCCAAAATCATAACTTAAATTCAAAAAATAGAGCGTATTGCAAAGCTCCGTCAATTTTTTCATTTATTGATAATTGCGAAGGCACCTGTGCTTTCTTTGAAAATTTTTTATGTAGCTCATTCAACAATAAAGCGAAACAGGTTGTTTTCGATCAACTTAATTGTCAAAATATAGATTTATGTGCTGAAACTGTTGCGTCCGTATTATTCAAAGAAATGCATCGTTATGGAAATAAAAATTTATCTGGGATATATCCTCAAGACGACAATTTAAAGCATATCGTTCGTGCGAGCGGAGTCACAAAATACTTAAAAATATCAAAAGATAATCCCCCTGACATGTTTCTTTTTGAACTGAGAGAAGGAAAAAAATCTAAATCTAAATTTAATGAGTCGTCAAAAAAAGAAATCCAATCAACGGCTTTAATAGAATATCTGAATAAATGTTTAAATAAATGTGGATGGGAATTAAATAATAATGGGAAAACTCATTTTGCCACCATTGTGGGCGAACTACTAGACAACGCTGAAATCCATTCTAAAAAGCCTCATTGGTGGATTAACGCATACTTGCAAACAATCGGTCCCAAAAAAGGAGAGTGCCACCTAGTTATATTCAATTTTGGTCAATCAATTAGTGAATCGATGCAAACTTTACCTGAGGAGTCGCCTCATCGGAAAAAAATTGAACAATTGATAGCCCACCATCAAAAAAGACATCTTTTTTCATCACAATGGGATAGCGATGTTTTATGGACTTTATATTCACTGCAAGAAGGTGTAAGTAGTTTGGCTGGATTGAATTCCCAATCTGATCATGGTCAGGGTCTTTCGGATTTGATAGAATTTTTTCAGGAACTTGGGGACAATGAGGATTCTCCCCCCATAATGGCTTTGATTAGCGGAAATGTTTATATTAGATTTGACAACGAGTACAAAATTAAATCGCAATATCACAATTCGTCTCAACGTCGTCAAATAGCTTTCAATAAGAACAATGATCTTTATGCACCACCGGATTCAAGAAAAGTGAAAAAAATGCGACACTTTTTCCCGGGAACAATTTGTACATTTAAGTTTAACATAGATAACGACTATCTGGAGAACTTGAAAAATGAATCAAATAACAATAGACCTTAATCTTTTTCGTTCTTCTAAATCGGCTGTTTTTGCTGGCCGAGAACGCGGTAATGAAGTACGAAAAAAATTGACAGACGATCAATTGAACAATGCAGATGAAATATCCTTCATTGTTCCAAATGATGTCTATGCGATGAACTCTTCATTTATTCTTGGGCTGCTTGGAGAGACGATTCGTCAAAAACACAAAGCAGGAATAGACATCCATTACGTTATAAAAATCCCGGCAGGTTTCGAAAGATCTTTTGAAAACGCCTTTCGAGAAGCTATACAAAGCGAGATTTTAATATGATAGTAGACAACATCATTACAATCATTAAATCAATTTGTTCCTTTATTGTCACAATTTCTCCAACAATAGCAGCAATTGCAGCAACAATCTCAATTGTTATTACGTGGAAAATTTTCAAGAAAAATATTGAAATTGCATCAACAAATAAAATAGATGATAGATACTTTACCTATGTGACTTTACATGCTCTAGATTTAATTGATAATTCAAAAGAGAATATCCGGCAAAAAGCTCTTGAACTTGTGGAAAACGTCAAAAATTCTTCTGATACGAATAATACAAGGCAGAAAGTTGACGAAGTTTTGAGTATTTTTTATGACTTTAAATCAAAAATTGCGCCTCGGTTAACAATATTTGATTTGATGGGTACTGATACTGGGTCTTTTTTTGATAATGTTGAAAATCAAATAACAGAAATCGGGGGGAATATTGTAAAAATAGGACGTGATGATGAAGAAACGACAGTCAATAATATAATAAATGTATTTGATCAATTGCTGATTGCAATAAAAAATAAGAACTTCAAAAATGTCTGAGTGCGATATCAAGGTGTTGACATTCTCACTAAAATAGTTTATTTTATAAAATAACTAAGGAAACATTAATAATGGACATCGCCAAGCAAATTGTGGATCAACGAATTCTTGGGCTTATCAAAGAGAACCCAAGTATTTTTACGGAATCCGAGGAAAAGAACATTTCTAAGGCGTTTCTCATGTTGGGCGTGTCGGCTTATTTGGACCTTGACATTCCTGACACGCTACAATACATTACGGAAGGGCGGAATGATGGCGGTTTTGACGCGGCCTATATTGTTGATGGTGCTGACATGCAGCTTAATGTCATCCTTTTTCAATCCAAGTATACACGAAATTTGGATAGTGATACAAACTTTCCTGCAAATGCAGTTGAAAAGGCTGTAAACACAGTAAAGTGCGTTTTTGATCCTTCCGCGCACATGGTTTTAAACGAGCAAAGTCAAACAAAAGTCAATGAAATCCGCTCTCTCATTCTTGAAGGTCATATTCCATACGTGACTTTCGTCATGCTAAACAACGGCTTGAAATGGGATGAAACGGGTGATAGCTACATCAAGAACACCTTTGGCAATCAACCCCAAGTAAAATTTGTTCACTACAACCATACAGACATTGTAAAATACGTAACAAGCCCTAAAAAAATAAATACGCAACTAACCTTGTCTGGTGCGGCGATCCAAGAAAACTTTAATTACAAACGGGTCATTCTCGGAAAGATTCCCGTAACAGAGGTTTTCTCTCTTTTTGAACAATATGGCGATTCTCTCTTAGAAAAGAATATTCGTCGATACTTGGGAAAGAATGCAGTCAACAACGGGATTGTAGAGACGCTTCTTGACGCCCAAAAGAAGCAGAATTTCTTTTTTTACAACAATGGGTTGACGCTGGTCTGCGAAAAATTTGCATATAATGGATTGCAACAATCCAACTGGATTGTGAAGCTAGATTCACTGCAAATAATCAATGGTGGCCAGACCTGTAAAACGATATACCAAACGATAAAGGAAAATCCAGCATTGGATTTTTCCCAGATCTTTGTACTCGTTCGAATCTACGAACTTAGCGATGACGAACAGACGATAAGAGATATTACTTACGCCACCAACAGTCAAAACCCTGTTGATCTTAGGGATTTAAAAGCCAACGATGAAAAGCAAACCTTGTTAGAAAAAGGGGCTGCCGAATTAGGATTCACATACAGACGCAAGCGTGATTATAGTACTGCGATAAACGCAATCCCGTCAACGGTCGCGGCGGAAGCCATTCTTTCTGTATGGCGTAACAAACCTCATATAGCAAGGTATAGAAAGAACGACCTTTTTGGCAGCTATTTTAATGAAATTTTTGGCAATGTAAATGCGGCTCAGATGATTGTCGCTGTGCAAATTTTCAGATATTGTGATGCGGTAAGGAAACATCATTCCGGCGAACCAAATCGTGATGCGATTAGACCTTTTGAAACACACTTTATGTCTAACATTGTGGGTAAATTGCTTCTAGAACAGAAACAGATTGAATACAAGAATATTGACCATAAAAATTTTTACGACATACTTTCGTTCTTTGATGAGAATAAACAAAATTTAATTACACTCGGTGAAACCCTTCTCTACAAAATGCTTAGCGAGTATTTTCAGAAAGAAGCTATCAACGAACTTGACGGAAGAACTATTGCGACTGCATTCAGACGCTACGATTTGCTCGAGCGATACATAACAAATCCCACTTGGTGGAATTCTCACAAATAGAATAAAATTGAATCAGTATAATAAAGACGAGTGAAGAAATTCTTCATTCGTCTTTAATTTAAAAACTAATCTATTTCGCAAAGAAATTCTGTTGGCGAATCGTTCCAAGGTTTCGCTTGATAACTTTTTGAATATACGGTATAATTATTTTCAATTGCCTTACCAATTTCATTCGCCTACGGCTCACAGCGCACTTGCCGCACTGCACGCAAGCGTCCGGATTCCAATATTCTTTTACTGGAAGATTTATTGATAAAGTAAGGCTTATTTCTTTAGAAGAAATAAAAATAATATAGATTATTTTATTTATATATATATATATATTTGATTTTTTTTACAAAAATGGTGAAAAATTGTTCTTTTTTCTTAGGAATTATGCTATATTTAATGCGGTGTTAAAAAAAACATACAAGAAGGAAAGGATTAAATGAAAAAGATTTTGGTTTCGTCGCTGTTTGCTATAGGGGGTGCTTTGGCAGATTGCCCAGATTGTGACATTGCAGCGAATACAACTTTTAAATTTGAACCATATATTATTAGTGGGGATAACCAGGCTGTTACATTGACGGCAACCGTAAATTGTCCGCGAGATACGTGGCATAGTTCGTTTGCGGGGTATACAATAAATTGGGATGATGAGGCGAATCCTGAGCCTGAACGAGCTCTATATGATTTAGATTACTACAACTATCAACAATGTATTACGAATAGAGGCGTCGCATGTGGAAATGTGAATACCTCGGATTATAGAAGCAATTTGAGTGGGCATACGACTTTCACAAAATCCCATACATACAAGAGCAAAAAATCGCATAAGCTGAATATTTCGTTTACGGTTCTTCAAAACAAAAGAACTGGTTCATCGAGTAATTGTGGCCCAACTCATGCAACGGCTTCTACGAAACAAAAAAATGTTTCTGTGTCAATAAGTGCAACTCCATTAAGCTATTGTGCTATTCCTAAAGGATACGCTTTGTTTGCGACAGAAAATCTGACTATAAATGATAGAGCTTCTTGCTCTAAAAATGAATATAGTACCGCAACATGCACTGTTGGAGCTGAAAAGAATATAAATATTGGTGTAAGAGGGTCGGTTGATAATGCTCATGCAAATGAAACTCTGATTTTGCGAAATTATTCTAAGGTGTATTCTGAAACATGGGCGAAAACGGTTGAATCACAAAAAGGGGCTGAATACAAAAAGAAAGGTAGTGTAACATCGTTTAATTATGATTCGGGGGTCAGTTCTCTTTCTTTCGCGAATACATCGGATTTTATTGAAAATGGAAAGTCTAAAACATATGAACCGGGTGTTTATGGGGATGTGACAATCCGTAGAGGTGGTACTTTTGTTTTAAATAAAGATGGCGTATATATTTTCAAGAGTATTCGTTTTGAATATGGAAGCACCTTGAAATTAAAAAGTTCCAAAACGACAGAGCTTTATGCGCAAGAGTTTAACTTTAGTGGAACGGTAACTGGTGCAAAAGCTTCGAATTTTCTTGTTGGAGTGCTCGGCTCGTCGGCGACATACGTTGATAACGGATTTGTTGGATCCGTATGGGCTCCTCGTTCAAGAATGGTCATAGGACAATTCCATCATAAAACATATAGTGGATCCTATATGGCCAAGGAACTCTTTGTTCCTCAAGATACAAAGGTCGATTATATTCAATTTACGAAAAACGGAGACTGCAAATGAAAAACGTTTTATTCCTAGTCATGCTGACATTTTTGCTGATTGCATGTTCCGATGACAATTCTTCTGGTGCAAAAGCGGAAAAACAATATGCTCTTCAACTGAATGAAAATTGCGATAAATTTGTCAAGGATTCTTCTTTGTGGAAGGCCATCAAAGACTCAAATTTGACAGATTTAAAAAAAAGCTTGGAAAACTGCGCATCGCTAGATATGGGTCTGTATGATACAAGTGCCTATGCCGATCAAACTGTTATATTAGATTTGATTTGGACAACGGATGCAGACTCCATGATTTACTATCTAATAGACAATGGTATGGATTCTGTAGCAAGGGGTCTTGGAAATGGTTTTGCAACGGAGGCTATGTGGGCTGGCGACACTAACCTTGTTCGATATGCGATAGATAAAGGATATCCAATCAACGGTGAAACTGTTTATCGTGCCATCGCAAAGGGAATGGATGGGGAATTTGGTAGCCAGGTCGCAAGAAAATGGTATCACGAATTGCTCCCTTTAATTTCTGATATAGATAGTGTTCGGCAAAATGTGAACGGGGATTATTCCATTTTACACGAATTGTGCAGTCAAATGAGTCCAACTCTTACTTTTTTGTCAGAAGAAGACCAGTTGTTTTATTTCCAGGATTTGATTGATCGTGGCTATTCCGTGAATCAAAAATCAAGCGGTGAGGTCGAATTAGACTACTGCAATTTTGGCTATTGGAATCAAACAGATCTTCAAAAGAAGTTTACAGACATTCTTATCAAAGCTGGTGCTGACACGACACTTGTAAAGTGGACTTATTCGGAATAAACTCCAGTCGCAAAACACTTCACCTGCTCCCTTGGCTTTGCTAGGGGAGTTTATGTATTCTAACCATTGAAAAAGACCCCGGCATTGAATGAACTGCCGAGGTCTTTGAATTTTAAAGGGAGATCCCCGCCTTCGCGGGGATGACACGTTCCGCTTACACCTGCTTATAACTCTCCAGCGATTCCACGCTCACACTCTTCACGAAGTTGTAGTGCTTCGCGACTTCGGCTTCGGCGAGGTTCATTTGCTCTATTGGCGGCTTTTTCTACTATTTTCCCTTGTCAATTATGCGGTAAGCCCGGGCGTTGCGGGTGCGGCGTTTGAGCACCCGCTAGAAGGGGTAGCGGAAGACCCGCTTGGGCGGGATAGAATAGGAGAAGCCCGCTCAAGGCGGGCTTGACAATGGGTGGGGGCGGGGCCGGAGCGTGGGGGAGACTTCCCCTTTTTTTGTATAAAAAAGACGAGAGCCGAAATTTCTTCGACTCTCGTCTTACTAATAACCTCAAAGGCCGTAAGGCCTCACTCATGCCTCAGAGCGAGCATCGCGAGCGAGCTCATACCCCAAAGGCACGGAGTGCCGACCTCATACCTCTTACAGGCTGATCAACCCTTCCGTATCCTTGCTCATAGCGTCGTAGAATGCGTAGCGGGCGTCCACTTCCTTCTGGAGGTCGTCGGCGAGCTTCTTGGCCACTTCCGGATTGCTACGGGTGAGCTGCTACGCTCACTTCGCAAGTCTCCGCCCCAAGGGTCACTATCCCTAACGAAAATGTCGTAAAACTATTTATCCCAACTTTCTTCAAAATCATTTCCTAAAATTCATATCGTGGTAAACAGAACAGACGACTTCATCAAACAGAACGGTGATTGCAAGCTAATATAGAAGTTTATTTTTTTTTACATTCTATATTTCCTTGAAATGAACAAGTGGAAAAATGCGAAAAACGAATGGAAACGCATTCATGACATGATGAGTTTTATCAACATGTTCTATCGTGAAACTCCATACGCAGAAAATACACGCGAAACAGTTCGTAAAAATGCATTACATCATTTTAGAACAGCTGCATTCGTTGAAGATAATGGGCTGGCAACAAATAGCCCAAATTATCGTTATCGATTGACGGAAGAATTTTTAGAGGTTTTGAAAGCAAATGGTTCGGATGAATCTGTCAAGAGATTTTTGAAAAGCACGATTCTCTCAAGCATATTTACGCCTCGAAGAAAGACAAACAAAAGCAAGCCCTTTCTGTGAATGGATTGCGGCTGACACTTTCGCCAGGTAAACACAATAAACTGCAAAAAGCAATTATCGAAGATTTTGCACCTAGATTTGCTCCAAACGCCAAATGTCTATATGTGGGCGATACTACCGAGAAAGATTTGGTGAAGGATGTTGAAACCCTAAAGAAACTTGGCTTTGCTATTACTCTGCATGACAAAATGCCCGATGTCGTTCTTTATGATGAAGAAAAGAACTGGCTTTTCTTTGTGGAGGCTGTTACATCAGTCGGGCCGATGGACCCAAAGAGGATTGTTGAACTTGGCGACTTGACCAAGAAAGTCAAGGCTGGTAAAATTTTTGTTACAGCATTTCTTGATTTTGCAACCTATAAAAAGTTTGCAGCTGATTTGGCTTGGGACACCGAAGTATGGATTGCCGAAATGCCAGAGCATATGATCCATTTGAATGGGGATAAGTTTTTAGGACCGAGAGGGTGAGTCCTTATTTAGGGAATGATGGGAATAGAAAGCGTCGTAAAGCCTTCATCAAAGTAGGTTTTTGCCGAAAAATTATTCTAACAAAACATCACATTTTATATTTCACTATTCCTCCAAAATACGAATGGAATTGTGAAAATTTTTAGAGGCATACGAGGACTTATTCTCAATTTGAAGTGGTATTGTGAAATACTAACTAAATTAATTATTTTTTAAGTCAAGTTGAAAAATTCCAAAAGAGGATGACATGCGAGAGTTATTAGCGAAATTTCAAAGAATAATTGTTGAAACAGCATCAAAGAGTGATGAAGAAGTAGCCCGTGCTATTGACGGCATGTATAATGAATTGTTGTCGGAGGCTACGAAATCCTATGAAAACGGAAAATCTATTTTTTGGCCAATGATTGATGCTATGGAATTTAATCGAGAAGCGTGTTTGGAATATCAGTTATGCCAATTCGAACATTTATTAGATCAATTGCTAAATACTATAAAAGCAGAAGACGACCCTAACCTTAATAATTTTTTTCAAACAAAAAATGTTACAGGATATGATTTTCAAAGTATTCGCTCTAAGTTAAAAAGGGATGAAACCAAATGTCTGCATGAAGTGACATCTGCATTGACAAATTCTTTAAATCGAGAGGAAAAAGAAAAACTTTTTTTGCAGTCAATATACACAGTCTTATATCATGGTGAGTTGTTAAATGAAAGTGAAAAATTAATTAATGGCACCTTAAATCTTTTGTTCTACAATCGTTCAATCGCACTAGAATATAAGGATGAACTTCTTCCGTATTTTTATCATAGTATGTTTAATACTATAGATAGAATTCAAAAAACAGGCCTGCCTCAAGATGCTAGAGATTTGGCAGAGGAATTACTTGTATGTGGGTATAAAGATGATATGTTACACTACGCATATCTAGAAAAAATGAGATTATTTGCAACACAGTATAATATTATTGCATCCTTGCTATTTGCAAATTCTTTAATGTATTCTCTGAAAGATAAAAAGACATGTCCTAAACAATTCTATCTTGAAATGTTATTGTCCATTTTAAGGATGTATAGGGCTGTAGCAGTTGTAAACAAAAAACACGCTATGAATGTGGATAGAATTAAAGTATGTTTTGAATCTTTAAAAGAATCATCAAAGGGAAAAATTTCTTTTTATTTAACATATTATAGTTTGAGAATTTATTATTTAGATAAATCTATTGAATTGGAAATAGAGGACTTTGTAGATAAAAATATTGATGAAATAAAAAAGGACCCTGCAAATGCCGCTGTATCATATTATTCTTTGATCGCTAATATTGCAAAAGTAAAAAAAGGAAAAATTTCTCCAAGATTAAAAAAAAATTTAGGTATATTGCAATCGATAACACCCGCAAAACAAAAAGATAGCTTCTTAATAAATATAATCAACAAGACTAATACTTTTGATAGTTTAAAAAAATACTTGAAAAAATTGTATGCAACAAGGCATATTGAAGATTACAACAAAGATTGTTTGTATGCAACGGTTCTTGCCCGTCAAATGCTACCAGAAAGTTTTCAAGAAAAATCCGTTGTAAAAATGTTGCTAGCAATGTCTGTCTTGAATGACTTTTCTTTCGTTAGACAAATGGAGTCGCAAATTGATAAAATCGGTCCTCTATCGTTTTTTCAGGAAAAGCCTGTTGAAATAAACGGCTTATATGAGGATGAAAAAAAAATAGCATCATATTTTGAAAATGTAAAAGATGATTCTTTTATTTGGATTGCGGAAGGAGAACAAGGTACTTACATAACAACAGAATATAATCAAAACTTTGAGTTTGTTTTTTTAGAAAATGTTTGTAGTGCAGATTTTCGTGCCTCCAAAACATCTATTCAGTCCAAATTGGAATTTAAAACATACGATGAAGTTTTTCATTGCTGTAAAGAAATAACAACTTTTGAAAGCGAGGCTGATGTGATTATTCAGGGATTGAGAGCTTCGTACTTTGACTTTCCACACGCTCAAAGGTTGATGTTCGCTAAAGATTCTTCGTACGCATTTTATCCACATCAGTTATTTTTCAATCCTAAAACAAACAGATTGTATGCTGAAAATTGTCCAACTGCTAATTTTATTTCTACAGAATTTTTCCTGCAAAATATAGGCAAACGTAAAATAAACGGTTTGTTAACTAAAGCCTTTTGGTGCCCTAAGGCTCTTGATATGGCTTTGGAACAATCTTACAGTCATTTGTCCAATATCTTAGAAAATTTTAAAATTGAGGTATATGCAGAAAAATCACAATTAAATGATTATTACCCGATTAAGCCATTAAATTCAAGTATAAACATCTTGTGTGCGCATGGAAATGAAAAAGGAAAAGATGCATATTGTTTTTCTGCTGGAGATGTCAAGTTTTCTAATCTTAACAAAATTGTAGGCAAGGGTGAATTGCTTATATTATTTGTTTGTCATTCAGGATCTATGGATAATTCCAATTTTGATAATGCGATTCATACAATGATAAAAACATTTATCAGAGCAGGGTATCAAACCGTAATAGCACCAATGTGGGCTTTATCTACTGAAATTCTACCAAATTGGCTAGAAACATTTATGACGCGTTTTGAAGAAGGTGATTTTGTCGTAGACGCCTTATACAAAGCAAATATGGCTGTAAAAGAAAAATATCCAACACCATCTGCTTGGGCCAATTTGCACCTCTTTGGCAATCCTTATTTGCATGTACAAAAATGATTATGGCATCACTGGGCGGGATGACTGCTTTGTGGATTACTTCGCTACGATCACAATGACGTAAACCGTGACTACAAACAGGGGGAGACTTCCCTTGTTTATACAAAAAAGACGAGAGCCAAGATTTCTCTTGACTCTCGTCTTTAAGTTTTTGTATCCGGTAGGGTAGTGCAGGACCGGATCCTTCGACTTCGCCCTGACGGGCTTCGCTCAGGACAAACTGTAGTAAAATTCAAGGGGCAAACTGTAAAAAATTAGCGTTATACATCTGTTTTTTCGTCACAAGTGCATATGCAGTTTTAAGGAGTTTGCAAGCGACAGCTACGAGGGCTACTTTGACCGGCTTTCCCTTGCTGACCATACGCTCATACATGGCCCTACACCGGCCATTGGACTGGATAGCGGAAACAGCACACATATAGAACTGCGTTCTCAAGCGCCCGTCCCCCATCTTGGTTATGCCCCCATTCACATGGATGCTGGTTCCTGACTGCATGTTCCTTGGAGTCATCCCCAGCCACGACATGAACTGCCTAGAATCCTCAAAGCGGTTGAAATCTTCTACCTTGGCAATCAGCTTGCATGCCGACATCTTGCCCACTCCGGGAATGGAGGATATCCGCTCGACATCGTCTTTCCAAAACCTGCTCACAATCGATTTAAACCTGTCTTCTGCATCGACAATAGCAACCTTCATCTTGGTGATAGACGCCTTGCACAGCTTCTGTGCGTCGTCCATCAGGTCCTCTTGCTGAAGTGCATGGAAATAGTTCGTCTGAGCGGAGATTTGCTCCCGCAAAAGTTCAATCAACCCCTGCAGCCGTCTAGCTTCACGGGCTTCCTCCGACGGAACCGTCCATGCCCTGGGACTTTTCTCACGACCATATTTTACGATAGAGAACGAATCGGACACGTCGTTCTTGCACCGACGAAGATCGCTTTGAATGAAACGCTTAATCGCAAGAGGGTTCTCGACGGAAACATGGAGTCCACTTCCTGCAAGAAATGTCGCGCACCGCAAATGGTATGTGCCCGTAGCCTCCATAACAAACTTGGAACCATCGGGCACCCACTTTAGAAGAGCCTTGAATCCGGCGGTCGTGTTCGAGAACTTCTCATGTTCCTTTTTTCCATCCTGCTCCCAGGCGGCGTCGAATGTGTCTTTTGAAATGTCTATTCCAATCCATATTTCCATACCGGACTCCTTGTTGCTATATTTAATCATGGGAGATCTTCCCTATGTCCCATTATCCAAATTATCCGGCCTGCACGGGCCATCAAACTGTCCGGGCTTAAGGGTAACGTATATTTTCTTTCGCAAATTCCTCTAAGGGGGTAAAAAAAATAGGATGTTCCAATTTTTAGATTTGAAATAACCACAAATCAACCTAAA
>NZ_MWQL01000026.1:0-26739 GCF_002210325.1 Fibrobacter sp. UWB1 | reverse complement strand
AGCCTAGATCTGATGTTGGAACAAACTATTTTTGCGAAAAACCCTTGACACTACCTTATTAACTGGCATGTTACAGAAGCATGCAATTACCATTGCAAATTCTGTTTTGCCAAATGGAACAAACCCGTTGAAATTTGGGGCGATCCGGCAAATGTGGAGAAGGTCATTTCAAATATTTGCAAGTATTTTCGCGGTCAAGGTTATGGCCATATTCGCTTGAATATTGTCGGTGGTGAGCCGGTGATGTTCCCGGAGCGTTTGTGGAATGTCATTGAGACTGCTTACAAATATAACATGGAAATATCCATTATCACTAATGGTAGCCATCTTGAAAACATTCGTCCGTTTGCGCATATGATTTCGCTGGTTGGCATATCCGTAGATTCTTTGGATTGCCAGACGAATATGAATATCGGTCGCGAATGTGGCGGAAAAACGGTCTCGTTTGAACAGCTTCATCAAAAAATTGAAGATATTCGTAGTGCCAATCCCGATGTCAGGATTAAGCTGAATACGGTTGTAAACGGGTTTAACTATAACGAAGTTCTTGTAGAGAGTTTCGCTAAACTCAAGGTGCATAAGTGGAAAATTTTCCGTCAGATGCCTTTCAAGGGAAACGGGGGTGTTAACGACTACCAGTTCTATGCATTCATCAAGAATAACTACAAGGAAGAACTGATGCAGCGCAGTGTGCCTTCTGTTCTTCCGTTGCCGTTCGCATTTGAAACCGGTAATTCAAATAACGGCTCGTCTAAACAGGTCATTTTTATCGAAAATAACGAGGCAATGATCGAAAGCTATTTGATGGTATCTCCAGATGGTCGTTTGTTTCAAAATGGAGGTAAAGAATATTGCTATAGCAGTCCGCTTACGGAAATATCGTTTGCTGAAGCCTTGCAAGAGATCAAGTTTGATTTGTCAAAATTTGATGAACGTTATGAGTCTTACTTAACAATGCAAGCGGTAAATGAGATGAGGTCGTTCTTCCATCTTGATGAAGACGATACGAAAGTTTTTGATTGTTTTTGTGATTTTGATAATGACTTACTCTAATAATCTTGTGAGGTACTGATTTCACTTAAAAAAGGAGATGTTATGACAGATGAAGAACTTTATAGAGCCGGTATCACTCGCGATGGGAGAGGCCATTGTACGTGGCATGGCTATATCGCCTCTTTGGATTCTGAGGGGCATTTGTGGTGTCCCTATTGCGGATGGATTGGGAAGGTGTCGTATGGATATAATTCCCGAACAGGTGCTGTTGAGGATTTGGATTATGATGACGATTAGGGAAAAGGAGAAACAAGCGTAAACAGAATTCGCGGGCTTGATTCTTGACATTTGATATGCCTACAACTAATTTTAAAAAAGAGGATTCCTTATGCAATTAATTAGAACATCATTCAATTTGCGAAGCGACTTGCCATGGAACGTAGTCTATAGCGAATGTATATGCGCTTGGATTGCTAGTTATAAAGATACTCGTGGCCGACGGCTTTATGACCAGCTTATTCGCAAGTTGCCCAAGGAGATAAATTTTGAAACGACTTCATTTGGGAAATACGAGTTTGCGGGCGACAAACTGGAATACAATGCCTTTTTGTGGGACCATTGCGATTACATTGGGTTCACGTTTGCTGCGAGAAATAGCATAAGTGGGCGCCTATGGAAAACGCAAGTTGCCCTAAAAAGGACGGACAGGCATGTCCTCTGTTTTGTATCGCAGGATTGCGACTTGGGCCGCGACAAGACGGTTCCGAAAATTGAACGCCCGTATCTCCTTGATCTTTTAGCAAAATTTCAAGATGGTGATGGAACAATTGAAATCAAGAAACAGGCGCATGTCCTTGAAAATAACGAAATCAACAAGGCTAAAAATGCACTGACGGGACAATTGCGCAATGTGCTCCCGATAGTGTATTTAAGCTGTTCGGAGCGCACGCATTCCTTGAAGCCGGCTATTGTTGCCGAGAATCTTTTTGGCGTTGCTCATGTTTTTGCCGAGAAGGATTCCTCCATAAGCGATCGTCTTGCGCAAGAATTAAAAGGAAAGGTTATTCCGCAAGGTGGTGCGATTGGCATATGCTTTGCGGGTGAACCTGTTTCGGTATTCAATCGTCGCGATGTTGTTGATTGGGTTGAAAAGCCTGAAACCTTGGTGCAAGATATATTCCTTAAAATTCTCAAGGCAAATCTTTCGCTCAAGTTCAATTTTACGTGGGATGATTTTCTTGCCGCCCGTGAAGAATACGAAAAAGACCTTGTTGAAAGAGAGCGTATACAGAAAATTGAAACTCTGAATGAAATGCGTCGCGAATGGTTACAGGCTCGCGAAGAGCGCAAGGATATGTCTCGTCTTGTGGAAAAGATGATGGCGGATCTAGAAAAGGTAACCAAGGAACGTGATCAATATAAAGACGAACATGCCCAATATGATTCACTCAAGAGAAAGTTTGAAAGTTGTCAAGAAGAGCGAAAAACTTGGGAAAGCCTTGCTTTGGAAGCGGACGAGAAACGCGAAAAGGCAGAGAAGAATTTGACCGAGGCAAAGGAATTGTTGCATGAGGCGTCTGCAACCTCAAATGCTCTCAGGCAAAATCTGGATTCCAAGATTGTCAAGAATTCTCGCAACCTTCCGCTTTTACTTCCCCAGGAACCGGAAATGTATCCGAACGAATATATTTGTCAACTGGTTCGCATTTTGACAATCGCTTTGCCGAATGTTCCTCTGGCAGATGATTCTCCAAGAACGCGAACAAAGGATGTCATTGAAAACATTCTTGCCGCCAATGAAGATGCGGTAAAGACATTCAGGGACTATGAAGGTAAAAAGGCTGAATTAGAGAAAATCGCAAGGCAAGCGGAAGTTCATGGTCGCGATGGCTACAAGGTGATGAAACCATTTGATATGGAGGCCATTCCAAAGGGGAATGACCATTGGAAAATTCGTTTCAAAAAAGATGAGCGGGAATGCTACCTGTGCACAGAAGCATGCTCTGGTAGCGATAACGCCCGTGGCCGCGGTGGAAAAAATGAGGCCGCCGAGATTACTAAAGCGTTGTTGTGGTAGTTATTTTAGCACCGCCATCACATCTTCCACAATCTGCTTGGGCGTGAGGCGGTTCCTTTCCATGAGCTCGCCGTAAGGCACCTTGTCGTAGAATTCCTTCTTGAGGCCTTTCACGAGCACGCGCATGTCGCTGTTGCCGTAGAAGCGGGCGGTCTTTTCGCCGAAGCCTCCATCGACTACGCCGTTTTCGAGCGTCACGACGACCTGGTGGTCGGCGCACAATCCCGTGAGCGTAGCTTCGTCGATGCTCGTGGCAAATCGCGGGTTGATAATGGTGGCGTCGATTCCTGATTTTGCGAGTTCCGCCGCGGCACTTTCAGCGAGGGCGTAGTAGCTGCCGAGACCGATGAGGGCGACCTTGCTTCCGCGCTTGTCAATCTTGAATGTGTTGAGCTTGGAGTAATCCTTGTCGAATGCCACATTCCTATGCGCGACTCCGTTCGGGATGCGGATGGCCATCGGGTGTTCGGTCTGGTCAATCGCGTAATCCATCATGGCGATGGCCTCTTCTACGCAGGTGGGGCAGAGGTACACCAGGTTCGGGATGTTGCTCATCATCGCGATGTCAAAAATGCAGAGGTGCGTGGTGTCGTTCATGCCGTCGGCGCCCGACATGGTAATGAGCAATGTAGCCGGGTTGTTGTTCGCGCACAAATCCTGCGAGAGCTGGTCGTAGGTGCGCTGGATAAACGTGCTGTGTGTGCTGTACACGGGCTTTGCACCGCCTTTCGCGAGTCCGGAGGCGAGAGCGACGGCGTGCTCTTCGGCGATGCCCACGTCAATGAACTGCTTACCCGCCGCTTTACGCTGCTCGGCAAAGAACCCGATGCCTGCGGGCACGGCGGAATGGATTACGACGACTTTCGGGTCGGCCTTGATTTTCTTCATCAGGTAGTCGCCAAGGATTGCACCGTAAGATTCGCCGTTGCCCCAGTTCACGACACCAGTGGGAATGTCGAAGGGGGCGGCCCAGTGGAAACTTTCCTTCGCGTTTTCGGCGTAGCTGTAGCCCTTGCCCTTGAGTGTGTGGATGTGCACCACCACGGGCTTTGTAGAATCCTTCACTTGCTTGAATGCCGCGATAAGCGATTCGATGTCGTTACCTTGTTCTACATACAGGTAGTCAAAGCCGAGGCTCTTGAAGTAATTGTTTTCGCTCTTGCCTTGCGTGGCGCGGAGTTCTGCAAGGCTCCCGTAAAGGCCGCCATGGTTTTCGGCGATAGACATTTCGTTATCGTTCACGACCACGATAAAGTTGGTGGCATATTCGCCAGCGTTGTCTAAGCCTTCGAATGCTTCGCCGCCGCTTAGGGAACCGTCACCGATGACAGCGATTACATTTCCCTTTTCACCCTTAATGTCGCGGGCGGTTGCAAGCCCGAGCGCAAGGCTTACGGAAGTCGAGGTGTGGCCAATCATGAACTGATCGTGTTCGCTTTCGCAGGGTTCGGTGTAGCCGGTAACGCTCCAGTACTTGTCCGGATTCAGGAACGCTTCGGCGCGGCCCGTCAAAATCTTGTGCGTGTAGCTCTGGTGGCTAACATCGTAGACAATCTTGTCCTTGGGCGATTCAAATACATAGTGCAGTGCGATGGTCGGCTCCACGAATCCGAGGTTCGGCGCCAAGTGCCCGCCGCATTTTGAAATTTTGTTCAAAAGCGCCGTGCGAATCTCGCCGGCCAGCGTCTTCAGGCTTTCCGTGTCCATCTTCTTCACATCTGCAGGGGATGCAATCTTTTCCATCAGCATAAGTACCGCCTTTTTTACCAAATATACAACAAAAGGACGATTGCTCGTCCTTTAAAAAGAAATTTTCTGGTTCTCGCAGGAAACAGGATGCCTTCGTGCTCATCCGCTGTTTACAGGTAAATGCTTACGCCGCCGGTAACGCCCGGATAGCTATTCCCCTCGGAAGTGTCTATGAAGGTCGCAATGCCGCCGACGCTGAATTCAAGCCAGCGGTTAAGCCTGTAGCCTGTGGTGAGGTAGGCTGTCGTGATGCGCGGAACTTCTAGGTCGATTCCTTCTATTTGGGGGCTTGGGCTGTAAGAACTTACGCTGAGGTTGGCAAAGAACTTTTCTAGGTAAAAGCCTGCATAGAGACCGGCAAAAAGGCTTGTACTGAAATCGTGACCGTGGCTGTCGAAGCTATCGCCGTCCTTTTCTCCCGAGTATTCTATGTCGATGTACTGGTTGTATCCTCCGAGAAATACGCCGAACTCGAAATGCGAGTAGTTTGCACCCATTGTAAGGTGCGAATAGATTCCGTCTTTATAGCCTAAGCCGGCGCCAATTACAAAATTGCTTGCTTTATAGAGAAAGTCCCCCTTACCACTGAAATCGAGGCCGCCCATTTTGTATGAGGCATCCTTGAACTTTATCGGTACATCGAAAAGCCTGTCGAGATCCGGTGCTTCAGATACGTCTTTGGTGATGTCTATGTTCGTTTCGGCGTTGTAGTTGATTTTTCCGGTAAATCGCCATAATGAAGAGTGAGAGGCCTGCTGTGTGTTTGCCCCGTGTACTTCGGGGGCTTCGGACGCAGTCATGCGGAACTTGTGCACGTTCGTCGTGACGCACCCAGTGGAAAGCAGCGCGAATATAAAGCAGAGTATGAATGATGCCGCGTGTTTAAACTTCATATTAAAAAAAATAAGTTTTTAGTCTAACAATTCAATGCATTGCGAACGTTTTTACGATGAACGGCAAAATGTACGGATAAAGCTTACTTTATCCGTCATTTGTTGCAAATGGCTGATTTTCTAGTAGAAAATTTTCACCAAGATTGTGCCCACGATGGTCGAGACGATGACGCTCACCATGCCTGGGCGCATGAAACTGTGGTTCAATAGATACTTGCCGATAACGGTGGTGCCCGAACGGTCGAAGTTCACGGTCGCAATGTCCGAGGGGTAGTTCGGGATAAAGAAATACCCGTATACGCTCGGGAGTACGCCCAGGAGCACAGGTCCTTCGATGCCGAGGCTATAGGCGAGCGGGAGCATGGCAACCACCACCGCGCCCTGCGAGTTGATGAGCACACTCACCGCGAAGAACGCAAACGCGATTGCCCATGGGTAATGTTGCACGATGTCTTTGAGACCGCTCTGCATCACGTCCATGTAGTTCGCGAAGTAGGTGTCGGCGAGCCATGCGATTCCGTAAATGGCGACGACGGCGACCATGCCGCTTTGCCACACGGCGCCCGCCACGGCCTTCTTGGGACTCGCCTTGCAGCAGATAACCATGAACGCCGCGGCCGTTATCATTACAATCTGGATGATGATGTTCATGGCGAGCGGTTTTACCTGCGCTACGCCGTCAACAACCTTGCCGGTGGGGAATTGCGGGCGAATGTCGTGGCCCGCAATCTGCATAATGGAGAAGAATACGATGACGGCGAGAGCACCGAGGAAAATGAACACGGCGCGCTTCGCTTCCTTGGAGACTTCCTTGTCGAGCACGGAAGCGGTATTCCCGTACATGTATTCCTTCATCTGCGGGTCCTTGAGGCGGGCCTGGAATGCCGGGTCCTTGTCGAGGTCGAGCCCGCGCTTGTACGAGACGGCTGCCGCGGCCATGAGGCCGCAAAGGCACGCGGGAATCGTAATCGCGATGACCTGCAGGTTATTGATGTTGAATCCGTTTGCGTTTGAGATAATCACGAACGAGGCGACGGCTGCTGCAATGGGCGAGCAGGTGATGCCGACCTGCGATGCGACAGAGGCCACGCCGCAGGGGCGTTCCGGGCGGATTCCCTTCTTAAGCGAGATGTCGCAGATAATCGGCATCAGGGTGTAAACCACGTGGCCGGTGCCCACGAGCACCGTGAGGAAGAACGTGCAGAGCGGAGCGAGAATCGTGATGTGGTTCGGATGCTTGCGCAACAGGCGCTCTGCAATCTGGATCAGCCAATCCATGCCGCCCGATGCCTGCAGAATGCCTGCGCAGGTCACCGCCGCGATGATGATGTAAATGACATCGGTAGGCGGTTTGCCGGGCTGCAGGCCGAAGCCGAGCACGAGAATCGCAAGACCGATTCCCGAAATCGCGCCGAGGGCGAGGCTCCCGTAACGCGAGCCCACGTAAAGTGCCAATAGTACAATCAAGAGCTGGATAATCATGAGGGTCATAAAAGGCCTCCTTTTTGTTTAGATATATATTATTTTGCAGAAAAAAGACTCCGATTGGACTTATTTTTGCCAAGAACGGTCTTAAAAATGTGTATATTCTTTTCGAGACACTTCAACCAAGAGAGGAATTTATGGCAAACAAGTATGCCGGAACCCAGACCGAAAAGAACCTTCAGGCTGCCTTCGCAGGCGAATCCCAGGCTCGCAACAAGTACACCTACTTTGCAAGCTGCGCCAAGAAAGAAGGTTACGAACAGATTGCTGAACTGTTCCTGAAAACCGCAGACAACGAAAAGGAACACGCCAAGCTCTGGTTCAAGGAATTGGACGGTATCGGTGACACCGCTGCTAACCTGAAGGCTGCCGCCGACGGCGAAAACTACGAATGGACCGACATGTACGAAGACTTCGCGAAGACTGCCGAAGCCGAAGGCTTTGCCGCTCTCGCCAAGAAGTTCCGCATGGTCGCCGCAATTGAAAAGCGCCACGAAGAACGCTACCGCGCACTCCTCAAGAACGTGGAGACCGCGGCCGTGTTCGAAAAGAGCGAAGTCAAGGTGTGGGAATGCCGCAACTGCGGTCACATTGTTGTGGGCACCAAGGCTCCGGCCGCATGCCCCGTGTGCGCCCACCCGCAGTCCTTCTTCGAAGTGACTGCTGAGAACTACTAATCGATAGGCCGCGCGATTCGTCGAGCAAACCATTAAGAAAAACCCCGCGATTTTATCGCGGGGCATTTTCTTTTATGCAGAAATTTTTAGTCCTTCACGCAGCGGATCGAAAGACCGCTGTCCTTGAATATGGAGCCGCCACCGAAGCTAAATGTTTCGGAATAACTCCAGATGCGGACGTTTTCTTTTCCGCCGAATTCGGAGTGGTCTTCGTCAGCAGTCCAGAAGTATGCGGTTCTGTCTAAATCGGCGAAGCCCGCGAAATTATTCTTGCCGCCGAATTGGAAGTTGAATTCGGCTATGTTGTTATTCTCTTCAAGATAGGCGATAAGGATATCTGTTTCGGCATCGCTCGGAATGTGGAAGCCTTCGGGGCAAATGCCGCGCTGCGTGCCAGATAAAGTAGTATATTGCTTTTGGAACTTGCTGTCGATGCCCATGGCCGCGGTCCAGCTGTAAAGGCGACCGTACTTTTGGCAGTTGGCTGCGTCACCACCGTAGCACCAGTTTTGACCGTTGATTTCGCAAGAATTGTAGTTCAAGTTTTCGGTCATCCATGTCTGCGTGCCGAAGGTCTGAATCTTGTAATGATTGCAATCGCGAAGGTCGTAAACTTCGTTTTCGTATTCGATAGCAGGGCAATTTACAGGTTCGTTGGGGCAGTTGACATTCGTCTCGGTGCCTCCATTACCGCCATTGCCGCCGTTGTCGCTGGCCGAGGTGGAATCGTCGCAGGCGGTGAATGCCAATGCGAAAGACAGGGCGCATGTAGCCGTTGCCATTTTATAAGAACTCTTCATTGTTTCCTCACTTAGGTTTATTTGCTCATAATAGAAAAAAATGCCCCCGCGTGGGAGCATCTTCTGAAAAATTTTTACTGTTTACTTCCTACTGTCTACCGTCTACTTCAACTCAACCATTTCGGACTTGTCGCCGATGGTTACTTTGTACTTGCCGGGGTAGCCGCGGAACTTCACGACGCCGTTTTCGTCGGCCTTGAACGTTCCGTTGGTGGTCCATACCTTGTGCCATAAGTCGTAAATGAGCTTGGCAGCGGGCTTTTCGCGACCGTCCATGGCAACGATACCGCCGTTTTTTACCCAGTGGCGGCCATCCCAGAAGCCCCACAGGATAATGCCTTCGACCGCCGGGTGGCTAAATGCGATGCGCAGGAACATTTCGTAGCGCTTGGCCTGTTCTTCTTCGCCGAAGTACATGCCCTTCTGCCAGTCGCCAAAGTCAAGTTCGGTCACCTTGATCGGGAGCCCCAAAGATCCGAGCCGATCAAAGCGGGCCTTGATGAATGCCGGGTTCAGCTGGCGGTCGCCGAAGTGGCACTGCACGCCAATACCGTGTACGGGAACCTTGCGTTCGAGCATGCCCTTCACGATTTCGTACAGGCGGTCGGTTTCGCCGGCGGACACTACGTTGTATTCGTTAATGAAGAGGCGCGCATCGGGGTCGGCGCGGTGAGCCCAAACGTGGGCGCTATCCAACAGGTCCCAGCCGCACTTGTTAAAGATGAACGGTTCGTGGAATGCTTCGTTCCACACGTCGTATTCCTTGATGCGGCCCTTGTATTCCTTCACGTCGCGGGTGATGCGTTCCTTGATCTTTTTCGAGATATCCTTGCAGCTGCCCTGGTTACTGAAGTGCTTGTCGAATCCGTAACCCTGGTGGCCCCACACGAGCGTATGGGCGCGGAAGCCCCATTTGTAATCGTTCACGTAATCCAGGTACTGCTTGAATTCTTCGCGGCGGATCTTGCCCTTCTTGGGTTCGTATTCCGGCCACTTGAACTGGTTTTCGGGAACGCCGTACCAGAAGTACTTATTGGCGGTTTTGCGGTACCAGGTTTCGACGCTGTCCTTAGTCGGGTAGAGAGCAAGTGCTGTTCCGAAGGGGAACGCGTGTCGCATGAGTTCCACCTTCACCTGGGCGCCGGGGGCAGCCTTAAGCGTCAATTCCTTTTTGCGCAGGCTGTCGATGCGTGCGGCGGAATTGTTGTACCAGGTCATGTCATCCATGCCTTCGACTTTTTCGATAAAAACGTCGTCCATCTGGAGCCAGCCCTTGGCAAGGCCCACATGGAATGTCACGTTGTTCACGCCGTAACCCTTCTGGTCGGCAAGGAAAATCATGGAATATTCCTTCCAGTCCTTGGTGAGCATGAACGAGGCGCTTTCTTTCTGGCGCCAATCGGGAGGGCCTCCCTGCACAATGGCGTTGATAGGCATGTTGCCCTTCGCCTTGAAGGTGAGCTTGTAGTAGGCGGAGTCGGCGAGCCACTTGGGCGGCTGCAGCTGCAGGCCCCAAGAGGGGTTCGGGAGTTCGGTCACGGTGACCTTTACGCCTTCGCTGCCGTTTACGCCGAGGCCTTCGACGCCGATTTTACCGTCGTACTTGGCGGGGCCATCGGGGTTGTTCCAAATGTACCAGCCGCCGTCACCGTAAGACAAGTCGCCGTTGGTGAGGAGCGGGGCGGCCAAGGTAGCAGAAGCGCCGAGGGCGCACACGGACAAGAATTTTTTGAGCATAATCATCCCTTATTTTGACATCCAAAGTAGAAAATATCCTCTTTTTTAAGGGGATGATACAGGAAAAATGCTGATTTTGTATACGGCTGTATCAATTGTTATACTGATTCGGATTTCAGTTTTCGGAATTCGGAATGATTGATGTCGGTATCTTTTCTACCTTTATTTTTATGAAGAAGAACTTTGTTCTATTTGGTGTGCTTTCGGCCATGGCGTCGTTTTATGGTTGCGGGGGCGACAGTAAAAGCAGTGCGCCGGAAGAGCCTGTGGTTGACCCTGTTGCTGACCGGTGTTACGAAAAATACGGTTTCGAAGAAAACGCCGAATGGTCCAAAATGATATCCGGCGATAGCTATCTCGAAAAGATAGTGTGCGACAGGGTGTCCGAACGCATGAGCTACATGCTGTCGTTCTACGCAAGGTGTACCAAGGCGAAATACGATAAGTCGAAAAAACGCTTCGAGATCAATGTCCTTACCGAAAGAGGCGACAATCAGCTTTGGGCCGATGTTACGGGTTGCAAGTACAAGCTGGGTGTCGATGACAATTACCAATTCAATGGATTTGTCGCCAATTCGCCCGAATTTGATTTTGGCGAATGCTTTTGCAAGACCGAAGGTGAAAAGACTTATTACCGCAACATCAATCCTGAATTGCTCAAGGAGGAATCCAGCTCTTCTGCTGAATCGAGCTCCAGCGATTCAAAGATTTCTTCGAGTAGTAAAGACGAAAAAGGCTCTTCGTCAAGTGCGGCAAAGTCCAGCAGCAGTGTCGAAAAAGTTGCGCCTACGGATTCCGGTTTTGTGAATGTCGGTGGCCAGATATGGACGACAAGGAATTTGGATGTTGCTGTTGACGGTAGCATGTGCTATGACGACAAATCTGCAAATTGCGACAAGTATGGCCGCATGTACACCTGGGCGCAAGTGATGCAGGTTGACGAGAGCTACAACAAAAAAGAACTGGGCAAAATCAAGTTGCCGTATCAGGGCATTTGCCCCGAAGGTACGCACCTGCCGAGTTATGCGGAATGGGATTGGCTTTTCAGCTACCTTGAAAAAAATCCTGACTATAACAAGTATTTCAACCAGCAATCTGGCGGCGCCTACGATTACAAGGGCTATTACAGGTCCGAAGGTTACGAGGCTCTTTTCTGGAGTTCTACGGAATATCAAGTGACGGCGCTTTATGAATATGAATTTGCGTGGCTATGGTCGTTCCGTAAAGACGAATCTAGAGGTCGCGACAACGGTCATAAAATTACGGGAGCCTATGTGCGCTGCCTTAGGGATGATTCTAAAAAGGTGGAACTGAGCTCTTCAAGCGCGCTGTCTTCTTCGTCTAGCGAGCCGGTGTATTCTTCGATGAATGAAGTGTACAATCCGGAACTGACGAGCATTCAGTTAGGTGACCAAAAATGGATGACGCGCAACTTGAATGTTGAAGTTGAAGGTAGCCGCTGCTACGACGATGTCCCTGAAAATTGCGAAAAGCATGGCCGCCTTTATACGTGGGCGCAGGCGATGAATATCGATACGAAATACGACAAGGAAAAACTGGGTGATATTGATTTGCCGTATCAGGGCATTTGCCCCGAAGGCACGCACTTGCCCAGTTTTGAGGAATGGAAAAAACTCAAGGAATATTTCAATAGCCACCCCGAATACACCGTGTATTTCACGAACCAGATTGGTGGATATTATCACTACGAAGGGCGTTACAAGAATGGGGATTACGAATCTTTATATTGGAGCTCTACGGAATACGATGTTTCGGGAACGGGCTATGGTTATGAATTTGCCTATTTGTGGGCCTATCATGTGGACGATACGGATGGATACGACAACGCGCATAAATACGCTGCGGTAAACGTCCGTTGCATTTATAACGACTAGAGGAATCTATGAGCATTTCGATGCAAGAAGTAATGAAACAGTCCGGCGTGGCATTCGGTACAAGCGGTGCCCGCGGCCTGGTGACGGCAATGACGGACCGCGTGTGCTATGTGTACGCGCGCTCGTTTATCAAGTACTGCGAATCTAGCTACAAGTGCGACCATACGATTGCAATTGCAGGCGACTTGCGCCCGAGTACCGAACGCATTTTGAAGGCCTTGGTAAAGGCCGGCGAAGATTCCAGCTGGAAGGTTGTTTACTGCGGACGCATTCCGAGCCCGGCGATTGCCCTCTATGGCATTGACAAGGCGCTCCCGACTATCATGGTCACGGGCAGCCACATTCCGGCAGACCGTAACGGCATCAAGTTCAACCACCCGCAGGGCGAAATCACCAAGAAAGACGAACAGGGAATTGTTTCGCAGTCGGTGGATTTCGACGAATCGATTTTCGATGCGAAGGGCATGCTCAAGAATGCACCTGCGCTCCCGGCTGTGGAAACCGAAGCCGAAGAAAATTATTGCAAGCGTTATCCGGAATTTTTCGGTACTAAAGCTTTGCAAGGTTTGACCATTGGCGTGTACCAGCATTCCGCCGTGGGCCGCGACATCGTGGTGAAGGTGCTCGAAAGCTTGGGCGCGACCGTCAAGCCTTTTGCCCGCAGCGAAACCTTTATTCCGGTGGATACCGAAGCGATTCGTAAAGAAGACGAAGACCTGGCCCGCGAATTTGCGCACAAGGATTTCGTAGATGCCATCTTCAGTACCGATGGCGATAGCGACCGTCCGCTTTTGGCAGACGATGTAGGCATGTGGCTGCGTGGCGACGTGCTGGGCATCTTGGCTGCCCAGGCGCTTCACATCAAGCGCATTGCAACTCCGGTGAGTTGCAACACGTCGCTCGAAAAATCTGGCAGCTTCGAGAAAATCTGCCGCACGCGAATCGGAAGCCCGTACGTGATTGCCGGCATGGAAAGCCTGGTCGATGCAAACGACGCAAGCGTCTCTGTTGCAGGCTACGAGGCAAATGGCGGATTCCTGCTGCAGACAAACCTAACGCGCGAATTCATTGATAGCGATGGCCGCGGCGGTGAGACTCGCACAACCCGCACGCTTCCGGCTTTGCCGACCCGCGATGCATTGCTCCCGATGATTGCCGTGATGGACAGGGTTAGAAGAGAGAAAATGTGCGTGGTGGATTTACTCAAGAAACTTCCGAAGCGCTTTACGCTCAGTGACCGCCTCAAGGAATTCCCGACCGAAGTGTCGAAGGCAAAGCTCGCCGAAATCCGCGAAAAGAAACTCGGCGCAAAACTCTTTGGCGCCCTCACAGCAAAGCCCTCCAAGTTCAAGCCGAAAGATGGTCCGGCCCCGAAGCCGTTCCACGGCGAAGTCGTCTCGATTGATGAAACCGACGGCTATCGTATGGAATTTGATTCCGGCGACATTGTGCACCTGCGCCCGAGCGGCAATGCTCCGGAATTCCGCTGCTACGTGGAAACCGAAGCCAAGGACCGCTCCGCCGAACTGCTCGCCGGCTGCATGAAGATCATGGAAGGCTGGCGCTAGATGTCATGCTGAGGAAACTCAGCATCAGCTTATCTCGCCAGATGTAATTTCCTCATTATTTTGCCAAGGAGTTCGTTGAGAATATCCTTGGCGTCTTTGCTTCCAAGGTAACGCTGGATAATCAGCGTGAGCGTGAAGAGCAAAATGCCTGCAGCGCACGCGTAAACCACGAGTACCACGAAGTTTGCTTCGCGTACGAATGTGCCCGAGACGCGGTCAAGCCCGACAGCGGCGGCAATCATGATGCCAAAAGCAACAAGTGCGCGGGCCATATTTAAGAGTGCGTCCTTCATGCCGTCGGTACCGTTCTTCTTTGCCCACATAAAAATCATCGAAATCACCTGCAGCAAAGCGCCGGTGGCGCCGACAATCGGCACGCTCTTGATGCCGAGTCCCATTTCGGGCGCACCGAGCAGAATGTAAGCGGGAATGGTCGCGGCAAAAATGCCCGTATTCAAAAGGGTCGGCACCCACATGCGTTCGCAGGCGTAAAAACTACGCACGAGCACTGCTTGCAGGCAAAGGCCAAGGCTCACGGGCAAGTACCAGCGCAAAATTTCGGAAATCGCTTCGGTGGTTTCTCGTTGGAAAGCTCCGCGTTCAAACAAGATTCGCACTGCCGGGAAACTCAGCGCCCACACGGCAACCACGGCCGGAATCAAGATGCAGAACATGCGCGAAAGGCTCTTCCAGATTTTACGGTTCAGTTGCCCGAAATCGCCTTCTTTTACGAGGCGAGCCATGTCGGGGTAGCTCGTCACCGATACCGAGAATCCAAAGACAGCCACCAGCGTGTACATCACGCGGTAAGCATAGTTCAAGCTTGAAATGCCGCTGGTACCGAAGTTCGCGCCGAAACTACGGATAATAAATTCAAGGCCGAACATGGAGCCCACACCAAGCGACATCGGGAGCATCATCTTGAAGTAACGCACAATGTCAGGGTGAGTCGGCTGCACCAAGAGTTCATAATGTACGCCGCCACGCCGGGCGCCAAAAATCTGCAACGCGAAGAACCCGATAAAGGCGCCGACCGGCACGCCCCAGGCGAAACCTTCCAGGCCGTATTCCGTGCCGGTGAACTTCTCGAGCGCAAGCCCTAAAGCGCCACCGCCCACAATCGCCACGTTGTAAATCAGGCCAGTGAGCGACGGAATCAGGAACTGCTTGCGGGTATGTTGCACGGCAACCAAAATGCTCCCGACAAAAATGAAAACCTGCCCCGGCAAAATGATGCGGCCATAGTAAGCGGCGCGCTCGATCAGTTCCGGCGTGGCTCCCTCGACTGTCAAGAGCTGCAAGAGTTCCTTCATCCAAATAAATGCGGGCACCACCAAAATCAACAGTGCAATCCCGAAAGTATTCAGCACGTTGCTAAAGAACTTCCAACCGCCTTTTTCGTCGCCGGCCACCTTGTAGCCCGTGAAAATCGGGATGAAGATGATCGACAAAAATCCGGTGCTCACCACGTGATTCAAAATGTCCGGAATCATGAACGCAAGGTCAAGCGCGTTCTTTTCGAGCGACACGCCCGCGGCATGCGCCAAAAGCATTTCGCGGAAAATTCCGAGCACGCGGCTCAAAAGCATCGAAACGGCAACGATAATAGCGGCTTTATTCATGGGATAGTAGACAGTAGGAAGTTAGAAGTAATAAGTGGATGTTGGCTTGACAATTTGGATTTGAATTTAGCAATTCTTTTATTATCTTTATGGCATGAAAAAGATTTTCTCCACTATCCTTTCTCTGGCGGCAATCTCGTTTGCCGCAAACGTTCAAGTCCTCGCCCCCGAAGGCGCGGAATTTGCGCCCGACGCCCCGAACATGGTGCAGTCCATTGTTCGCGCCTCCGTGAGCCAGACGGGCAACACCCCGGTTGACGGCAGCGCCGAAATCCAGCTGCGCACCAACGTCATGACCATGGGCTCTACCTTCGTGGTGGTTTGCGAACAGGTCAAGGGCGGTTCCGTGGTCGGTAGCGGTAAACAAAAAGCCGGCTCCGTAGACGACCTCGACGTGGCCATTGAAGGTGCCGTAAAAAACGCTCTTGCCAATGTGGCTGACAACAACAGCGCAAGCGACGATACGTACGCTTCTACGACAAGCCGCTCGGAACCCGAAGTCGTCGTGCTCGTGCCCGCCGACCGTAACGACGGCGATCCGAACGACAACTTTGCCCACAAGCGCCCCACCCGCAACTACGTGAGCTACGGTCTGGGTGCCGCTATTTGGCACAACTACGAATTTGAAGACAAGAAATGGGGCCATAGTGTTGAACGCTCCTGGGAACAGGCTTTCGTATTCCACTATGCCCGCATTTTTGAAGTGATTCCGCAGGCCGCCATCACCATCGTGAACAACATAAACATGTCTTTTGGCGATGAATGGGAATTGCACGAAACATTCTTGCTGGGTGGCCGTTTCTTCCCGAGCACCGGAACGATTACACCGTTCCTGGGTGCAGGTATCGGTCTCGGTATTCAGATAGACGACCACTATAACGACAGCGATGAAAGCTTTGCAATCGGTCTTGCCGGCGGCGCAGAACTCGGTGTCATCTTCTTCCGCAATTCCGCGACCCAGCTCGAAGTTGGCTTTGCATGGGATGCCCTGTGGGATGGCTTTGAAAGCTTTGACCGTCGCTTCGGTGCCGGCAGCTTCTACATTGCTATCAACTATTAATTGCTAGTTGAAAGAGAATAAAAAAAGGTCATTGGCGTTTGCCAATGACTTTTTAAATGTTTAAAACCGCTTGTGATTAACCGTAAATAAAACCGAGGGTCACAGCTACGGCAACCAGCAACACGATCTGTTTGACGATTTGAAGTTCTCTTGAGTTCATGCCTATAAGATACATTTCTAGACTCTCAAAAGCCATATTGTAAGGAACGAATAATTTTACAGCCGTAAACAGTGTGATATAGCTTACATTACAATAATCTTATTTCGCAAAAATCGCCGAAAAAACGCAAAATTATTTCAACAATTCTTCGGGAACGCATTCGGCCATGGCCTCGTAAGCCTTGGCGCTCGGGTGCAAATGGTCGCCGGAATCGAACCCGTTGCTGAACTGTTTCGGGTTGTCGTGACCGCGCACCGCCTTGTCAAAATCGACGCAGCCGTCAAAGTCGGGAGCGGTGCGGAGCCATTCGTTGAATGCCGTGCGAATGATGTCGCGGTTTTCGTTGTAGGTGCGCCAGCCGTAAATCGGGAGTAGCGTGCCGCTGTAAATCTTAAGACCGAGCTTGCGCGCATGCGTTATGTAAAGCGAGCGTACGCCATTGATGAGGTCGTCGGCCGTGGGCATGTCGCTCCAGGGGCGGAACTTGTTGACCTCGACACCGACCGGGTGGATGATGTCGTTGATGCCGTGCTGCACAATCACCGTGCGGGCCCCTGCCACGTTCATCTCTATCGGGAAACGCGTGGCACCCTTGAGGCCGTAGGCGGCGTAGGTGATGCAACTATATTCGCGAAGAATGCGCGTGCCGCTTACCGCGCGACGGATGATGGCCACGTTGTTGAAACCCTCGCGTGCACAACGCAGCGTGAGATAATCGGGCCAGTCCTGCGCCGTAATGGAATCGCCGAAACACACCAGCGCGAAGTTCTTTTCTTCGGTGAAAATGTCGATGGTGTTCAGGAAATAAATCCAGTTCGTTTTGCGCGTTAAGTCGTCGGGGAGTGTTGCCGATTTTGCGAAGTTGCCGTAGCTGTACTTGCCGCCCGAAAGCGGGCCCGTGATGGCCGTGCCTGCGTTCATCTGCGTAAAGTCGGCGAAGTACAGGCTCACATCGAATGTTTCGCCCGCAGTCACGTCGAATGCGATTTCGTCGCTCAGGATTTCTTCGCCCGCGGGGATTGCGGCGGATGCGCGGCCGCCGAACGTGATTGCTGTAGGCGCGTATTCGAACTGCGTGGCACTTGTTTCGCTGGCAGTGGACTGCGCGGAGGTTGCCTGAGAATGCGCGGCATACGCTTCGCTAATCGTCACGGGTTCCGTGCCGGTGAGGTTCGAAAAATGGAACCGCAACTTGTTCCCCGAAAAGCACGCGCGAATCGGGTAGCGCAGCGTCAAGTCCTTGGCGTAAGTCGCCTCTTTGCGGTCTGTGATAGAGGTGGCGTTGCCCCAGCAGGCCACCCATTTCGAAAATTTCTCTGGCATATTGACTCCGCGAATTGTTGACGATGTGCCAAAAATAGCTAATTTGCGGTTGCCTTGCTAGGTGGAAAATGAGCGAGATTTCGTACAGTAAAAAGAATGACCGGATTGAATGCGTGCGTTACAAGGAATGGCGCAAGTCGTACCCGCCGCATACGCATACCGCCCACATGACCGTCGGCTATATTGAAGAGGGCCGCGTTTGCATGGTGCTGAACGGCGAGGCGAAAATTTATGGCGCCGGAGAACGGTTCCAAATTCCACCGAATACGTTGCACGAAATCAAGACTATAGGCGATGAATGTTATTCAATGGTGGTGCTGTGCATCGCTTTGGATGCTAGCGAGGTTGCGAAGGAAAATGCCGACGGAAATGCTGACGGGGACTGCGCGCGGGATTATGAAAGTATAGTCGCGCGGTTAGATGAATTGCAAAAAAGCATCCTTGAAAATCCCGAAAACATTTACCTGATAGAACAAATGGCGCATGATGCATGCATCAGCCCGTTCCACATGATACGCGAATTCAAAAAAGCCTTCGGACTCACGCCGCATCAGTTCCAGATGCAGTGCAAAGTCCGCAAGGCGCAAAAGTTGCTCAAAGAAAGGCCCGCGGCCGAGGTGACCTTTGACGCTGGATTTTACGACCAAAGCCACATGGACCGCTGCTTTAAAAAAGTCGTCGGCCTTTCTCCGAAAGAATATAAACGTGCCGTGAAGACAGATGACTAATACGTCATTGCGAGACCGTAAGGGCGACGCAATCTCTTAGCATTACTTTTTCTGTCATCCCCGCGTAAGCGGGGATCTCCTTAACAAAGCGCCGGCATGAACTTCGCGAACAGATAAAGCCCCTGGTCGCCTGCGTCAACCTGATGCGGGACCTTCGCCGGCATAATCGAGATGACGCCCGGAACGTATTCGAGCTTGGCGCCGTCATTGGTGCAAATGCCGCTCCCTGCGATAACCTCGTGCGTTTCGAGCTGGGTTTCGTGAATGTGCGTTTTGATGCTCTTGTTCGGCGCAATTTTCACCAAGTGATAGCTGAACGTGCCGCCGGTATCTTTTGCGGTAATGATATGCTTGAGTTCTACCCCCTCGAAAGTCGGATGCTTGGACCACGCGATACCTTTGAAAGCGGCCGTTTTGCCCGAGAGCCTGAGCTCGCCCTCGTTGAATTTTTCAAAAATATCGTTACCGAGATTAGCTTTTTCCATGATTTTACTCCTATGATAGTGTTTCGTCCGCGACCTTTGCAAACTGCGCCGCGGTGATGCCCGAAATCTATACGAAGGGGTGCATGGAAAAATTGGACAAAATTGCGGAAATACCTACATTTCCTCAATCGCAAACGGTAGCATATACAGTGGCTTGAGTTGCAGTGTTCCTACGTGGCCAACGTCTTTTTGCGAGAAGAGGATTCTGCGGTAAACCTTTTTGGAATATTTTTCTGCAAACTGGTCGATATAGTCGTAGCGTCCGTCTTGAACAAGGTATTTGATTGCCTGGCGCACCTTGGGCTGCAACTGGATTTCATCAAAGATAATCGCAGACTTACGTTCCTTGAGGTTCACGCCCGTTTCTGCCTGGAGTCGTAAAAAGAAAAGGTCCGGCTTGGAAATATCGCGAAAGACATCTAGCATTTCGTCTGTGACATTGGCGAAGTCAATCCGGATGTAGGATTCGTATTCGTTCTTGGCAAATTCCTCGGCGCCTTTATTAAAAAATTATAGATATTTCAACATAAAATCTGTTAAAAATTATAGATTTTTCAATGAAATTGACAATAATTGTGGAAAATTGACGAAATTTCGCTAAAAACGGTGGTTTTGAACTGCCGCAAAATTTGCGACAGTTGGGATATCCTTGAATTTTCCCCTTTCCTGTCACTCTACTGACATTCCATTATTATATATTTCATTTGTAATGTCATCCCCGCGAAGGCGGGGATCTAACAAAAGGTTTATATGGCAAAAGTTGCAAAGGCGAAGAAATCCGTCCCCGAAAAGTCCGTTGAGGCGTCCCTCTGGGAGTCTGCGAACAAATTGCGCGGCAGCGTGGAACCCGCCGAATACAAGCACGTGGTGCTTTCGCTTATCTTCCTCAAGTTCGCAAGCGACAAGTTCGAGGAACAGCGCGAAAAGCTCATTGCCGCCGGCCGCCAAAAATACGTGGAAATGCCCGAGTTCTACAATAAGGACAACGTCTTTTACCTGGAAGAAACTTCCCGCTGGAGCTTTATCATCGAGCATGCCCGCCAAAGCGACATTGCGCTCTTGATTGACACGGCCCTCGCAAACATCGAAAAGAAGAACAAGGCATTGCGTGGGGCCCTCCCTGACAACTATTTCTCGCGTTTGCAGCTCGACACCGCAAAACTCGCGGCGCTCATCAGCGACATCGACGGCATTGACACCATCAAGGACAAGGAACAGGATGTCGTTGGCCGCGTCTATGAATATTTCCTCGGTAAGTTCGCCATCGCCGAAGGCAAGGGCAAGGGCGAATTCTATACGCCCAAGACAATCGTCGGACTCATCGCTGAAATGATCGAGCCCTACCGCGGCAAGATTTACGACCCCTGCTGCGGTTCGGGCGGCATGTTCGTGCAGAGCATGAAGTTTATCGAGGCCCATCACGGCAACAAGCGCGAAGTTTCCGTATATGGCCAGGAATACACCGGCACCACGTACAAACTAGCGAAGATGAACCTTGCCATCCGCGGTATCTCCGGCAACCTGGGCGACAAACCCGCCGACACCTTTGCCGAAGACCAACACAAGGATTTGAAGGCCGACTTTATCATGGCGAACCCGCCGTTCAACCAAAAATCGTGGCGTGCCGAAAACGAACTCATCGACGACCCGCGCTGGAAAGGCTACACGGTGCCGCCCACGAGCAACGCGAACTACGGCTGGATTCTGAACATTCTTTCGAAACTCTCCGAAAACGGCGTGGCAGGATTCTTGCTCAGTAACGGTGCACTCAGCGGTGAAGGCGACGAACAGCAAATCCGCAAGGAACTCCTGCAGAACGACAAGGTCGAGGCTATCCTCATTTTGCCCCGCAACATGTTCTATTCCACCGACATCAGCGTGACTCTCTGGATTTTGAACAACAACAAGACCGCCCGCGAAGTCAAGGTCGGCGATGCCATGCGCAAGTACCGAAACCGCAAAGGCGAAGTGCTCTTTATGGATTTGCGCCAGATGGGCGAACCCTTCGAAAAGAAATACACCCAGTTCAGCCCGAAGGACATCGAGAAAATCAGCGGCACCTACCACAAGTGGCAAACGCAGAAAATCAAGGACGAACCCGAATACTGCGCCACCGCCACCCTCAAGGAAATCGAGGCGAAAAACTGGTCGCTCGTGCCGAGCAAGTACATCGAATTCAAGAACCGCGACGAAGCCGTGAACTTTGACGAAAAAATGCGCGAACTCCAGGCGGAAATGCGCACCCTCCTCAAGGCCGAAAAAGAAAGCGAAAAGGAACTCGCCAAAGTGTTCAAGAACCTGGGATTTGAACTGTAAATGTCACACGGATTGGTTCGTACCTAACGGTACTCACGAAAGAAAAAACAGCGAAGGTCGTTAGACCTGAGCAAACCCGTGTGATAAAGAAAAAGGAGCGTTAACTCGGAAAAAGGAAATGGATTTAGTAACAGTTCAATCTATTGCATATTTTTAGGTGCTGAGATATATTAGATGTCACGCGGATTGGTTCGTACCTAACGGTACTCACGGAGGAATAATGCTTTTGTATGAAAAGGAAACAAGTAAGATTCTAGAGGCATGTATAAATGTCTTTAATGAATTAGGATGTGGTTTTCTTGAACCAGTGTATCAAGAAGCGTTAGCAATAGAGTTTGGCTATTTGGGAATTCCGTTTAAAAGAGAAGAAAAACTGGAAATCACCTATAGAGGGAAAAAACTTTGCAAAGAGTACTATGCGGACTTTATCTGCTATGATTCTGTGATTGTGGAATTAAAAGCTGTCTCAACATTGGTAAAAGCCCATAAAGCCCAAGTGATAAACTACTTGAAAGCGACGAAAAAGGAGATAGGATTGCTGGTGAATTTTGGAGCGGCTTCTTTAAGATGGGAACGGATTTCATGCCTTAACAGCGAAGGAGGGGTAAACTGAAAAAGTGGTTGTCGCAAAATTTGCGTAAACCACATCATTCCCATTTTTCAAATTTTTTCACTTTTGGGAAATGGAAAATATCACGCGGATTGGTTCGTACCTAACGGTACTCACGAAAGTAAAAAACAGCGAAGGTCGTTAGACCTGAGCAAATCCGTGTGATAAAACAAGATTTTCTGACCTGCTACTCCCGATTTTCGCTGAATTTCGGAAGTAATACTCCCGTTTTTCTTGCCTTTTTTATGGTTTACGCGTTATTTTCGGCAAAAAGGAACTATTTTCAAATTTAAGGTATCGGATAAAGTGGAATGATGAAACGGCTTGGAGACTACATACGGCCCGTAGATGTGCGGAACAGGGACTTGAAAGTGACGCGGTTACTTGGCGTGAGCATCACGAAAGAATTCATGCCCTCTATCGCCAATATCGTCGGCACAGATTTGTCTGCCTATAAAGTGGTGACCAAGGGGCAATTTGCTTATGGTCCCGTAACGTCTCGCAATGGTGATAAAATTTCAGTTGCCTTGTTGGACGGATATGACGACGCCATCATTTCGCAGGCCTATACCGTTTTTGAAGTCGTTGATACGAACGCCCTGGATCCCGAATATCTGATGATGTGGTTCCGTCGCCCGGAATTTGACCGCTACGCCCGCTTCCATTCTCACGGCAGCGCCCGCGAGGTCTTTGACTGGGAAGAAATGTGCGAAGTCCAAATCCCCGTCCCCGCAATTGAAAAACAGCGTGAAATCGTTGCCGAATACAACACCCTCGCCACCCGCATCGAAACCAACAAGAAACTCATCGCCACCCTCGAACAAACCGCCCAAACACTCTACCGCCACACCTTCGTCGACAACATCGATCCCAACAATCTGCCAAGCGGATGGAGAATGGGAACATTGGGGGAAGTGTGTGATTATGTGCATGAAAAGATTTTCATAGACTCTCTTTCAAATAAGACCTATATCTCCACAGAAAATATGCTGAAAGAAAGGGGTGGTATTATTGAGTGCGAATCACTGCCTGAAGATTGTAATGTGACTGCATTTGAACAGAATGATATTCTGGTATCAAATATTCGTCCCTATTTTAAAAAGATTTGGCGAGCAACTTTTTCAGGCGGATGTTCAAATGATGTTTTATGCTTTAGATCAAAGAGTGAATTTAACTCTTTAATTCTTTATTATACAATTGAAAGAGATTCTTTTTTTGAATATGTTGTTGCCGGGTGTAATGGCGCAAAGATGCCTCGCGGCGATAAAAAATGGATAATGAAATATCCCGTTGTAATTCCGTCGGTAACAGACCAAGAAGTGTTTCAAAAGCAAATAGAATCCGTTATGGATATAATTAATTTAAAACGAGAAGAAGAAAAAAAATTAAAATCAATGCAAACCCTTCTCCTCTCCAAAATGGGAGCGTGAATTAATAAGAGGTTGGAAATGAACCATGTAATTAATCTTGAAAAAAGATGTCAGGAAACTTTAAAGAAATATTATGAAGTCCTTTCTGAATTAGAACAACTTGAAATTATTCGTTCGAAAAATATAACGGGAGATATAGGAGAATTTCTTGCTTTGCAATTTTATCCCGGTTTAGAGTTGGTCGAAAGACAAAACAATCCTGATTTTGATGCTGTAGATGTGGACGGAACTAAATTTCAGATAAAATATTCTGATTCATCAAAAACAGAAAATATTGATATAGGTGACCCGTCAAAGTATGATAAACTTATTGTCATTTTAGGCCCCAATAGCAAGCATAAACAAGATAACTCTGATTCATTTTCTGCATATTTATTCAGTAAAGAAGAGCTGAAAAATAATTTGTCAAAAACAGATCAAGGAAAGTATACCCTTACAAAGGATAAGTTATGCAGATTACTGCTTGCGTTGCAAAGAGTATGAGTTGAAGAATCTTGGGTAAAGTGAGATGTGGACTATAAATTTGGGGTGATGATTTGGTAGGCTTGATTATTAAATAGGAGATAAAATAATGTTTCAAAAAATTGAAAAAATAGAAAATTATGGAAAATTTAGCAATCAATGTATTGGGTCGCCCAATTGGGGTGGAGCGTTAAGAAAAGTCAATGTTGTGTACGCTCCAAATGGTAGTGGAAAGACTAGCCTTTCTGTGATGTTTCGTTCTTTAAAGGAAGATTCGGAGTTAGTAAATAAGAAAAAAAGTTTTTTGTCGGAAAAATCTCCCAATATAAGATTAAGATTAGAAGGTGGACGACCTATTAAGTTTAGTAATGGATCTTGGGATCACACTGTAGAAAATATTGTGATTTTTGACAATTTTTACATAGAAGACAATATATATTTAATTACTCTAAAAGAAGAATTTGGTAGGTTGTATTTTTTTGAATTGCAAAAAAAAGAGGAAATTCAAAAACTTGCAGAAAATCTTGATTTGAAGAAAAGAGAACGCGTGAAATTGTCTGAAAAAAGAAAAAATTTTAGAAGAAACGCGAATCAGGCTGGATTAAAATATGAAGTAGACAAACGATATATTACGATGACTCAAAAAGGTCTTGAGCTAGACCGTTGTATAAAGCAAATGGAACAACAGCGAAACGAAATTACGATACAACAGCGAGATTTGTTTAGAGAAAAAATAAATTTGTATTTAAGTTGTTTTTCTGATGATATTGAAATTGTTTCACTGACTTTAATAAAAGGTAAAATACTTTATAGCATAAAAATAAACGGGCAAATTATTAACACGACAGATTATAATCGATACTCTTTAAAATACTCATTGAGCGAAGGTGATAAAAATGCTCTGTCTCTGTCATTCTTTTTGGCAAAATTGGATATGATTCCTAACTTGAAGGATTTCTTTATTGTCATTGACGATCCTTTTACGAGTTTTGATCAATCGCGTAAACTTGCTACAATAAACAAACTTGTTTCGTTGTCCCAAAAGATTAATCAAATGCTTTTGCTGACGCATGACCAATATTTTGCTCGGGATTTTTATAAAAAATGTGATCAGGAAAAATTGAGTTTACAACTAATAGGAACGATTAATGGATCTGTATTTCAGGAATATGATATTGAAGATGCAACTATGACTGGAATAACTAAGGACATTAAAGTCCTTAATGAATATTTGAAAAAGGGAGCCCAAAATCAAACGGAAATGAGAGAAATAGCAAGGTGTATTCGTCCAAGTATTGAAGGAATTATTCGGTTGAAATTCTATCAGTATGTAAATCAAACAGAATGGCTTGGTGATTTTATCAAAAAAATAAAAAACTCTACAAGTGATTCACCTTTTTATCGATTGAAAAATTCTTTAGATGAAATTTGTGAAATAAATGATTTTTCAAAAGTATATCATCATAGTAATCCGTCATTTATGGAAGAACCTATTAGTAATACAGAATTGAAGAATTATGTAAAAAGAACTTTGAAACTGATTATGGAGAAAATATAGATTTCTCATTTTTAATAAGTAAATGCAAACATATACCAAATAACGGAATTTACATATAGTGTAAACTTCCCCATAATTGATAGATTTATCTAAGGAACGGAACAATGTGCTTTTACACCAAGAAAACTATTTATTTAATAGGCAATGGTTTTGATTTGCATCATAAATTTCCGACTCGTTACAAAGATTATAAGGAGTTTTTAACAGTAGAAGATTGTGGTGTTGTCGATTCTATAGATGAAATTTTAGAAGAGAAAGGACATTCTAGTGATGAAATCGAATTATGGTCCAAATTAGAAGAGTTTTTAGGAGAATTTCCTGATTTAAATTACGAGGATATTCTTGAAGACGCATTTGATTCATCGGAAAATGATATGGACCGTGCGTCATATTGGGATGATCCGTCTTTTTTTGCTGAAGAAAATTCTAAAGATCGTGTGAAGCTTTTGCTTGAAATAAAGAAACATTTTAATGATTGGGTAAATTCTATTCGGATTGATAAAAATGCAAAAGACAAACATATAAAATTTGAAAAGGGCTCTCTCTTTCTAAACTTTAATTATACTAAAACACTTGAAACCATTTATGGGGTGCCTTCTGATAAAATCTTATATATTCATACTCAAGGTGAAAATTATATTTTAGGCCATAATCAGCCAGAAAACTTGCCGTTTAAAAAAACAGAAATTCAATCAGATGAATATGGTTATGAAGACGTAAGTGATGACGATATTCGGTCTTCTGGAGCAAAAGAAAAACTAAATAGCGTTTATAGAACAATATATGGAGCGTATTATAAAAATTCAAGGAAACTGATTCAGGATAACGCTTCCTGGTTCTCTCAATTTAGGGATGTCAAAAAAATTGTTATTATGGGATTGAGCTTGGGACAAGAGGATGAGATTTATTTGGACTATATTTCAGAAAATGCTATTAAATGCGAAATAATAGAAATTTATTGCCATTCTGAGTCTGACAAAGAACGAGCTGAATTAATCGCAAAAATTAAGTTTCCTAGAATAAAGGTTGAATGTAAGGAATGGTGAGACTTCCGATAGGTAGTGTAAATCAAACTGTGTCATCGTCCGTTGTTTGATTCCTTGGCAAAAAT
>NZ_MWQL01000025.1:0-34588 GCF_002210325.1 Fibrobacter sp. UWB1 | reverse complement strand
CGATGGTGCCGATGTTGCAGTGCGGCTTGCTTCTGTCAAAATGTTCTTTTGCCATGATTCTATCTCCAATTAGTGAGAGCCCAGATCGGGAGTCGGACCCGAGACCTCTTCCTTACCAAGGAAGTGCTCTACCACTGAGCTACCTGGGCTTAATAGCCTGCTGAAGCGCTCTCTGCTTCAGCAGGCGTTTTATCGTGGGCCGTCGTGGTTTCGAACCACGGTAGGCGTAAGCCAACGGATTTACAGTCCGTCCCCTTTAACCACTCGGGCAACGACCCATTATGTCTAAGCCAAAGATAGGAATCGAACCTACGACCGGCTGATTACAAATCAGCTGCTCTACCAGCTGAGCTACTTTGGCACACCCTAGTTTCATTACTGAACATAGGAGTGAGCCAAATTTAATAAGTTTTATTGGGTTTTGTCAACGAAAATCGTCAAAAAAAGCAAAAATTTTTCATTTTTTTCAATAAATCTGTCTACATACTAGATAAAAGAGTGTGAATAGATTGTGAATAGTTTTGAAAGGCCAAAAAAGAACCCCCTTTCCGAGGAAAAGAGGTCTAAAGTATTCAATAACAACTAGTTATAGATTAGTCGTTAAACCACAAGTCTTCCATGCTGAGTGAACCGTCTAAAAGGCCCGGGCAAACTTCCTTTTTATAGACTACGGCCATGTCTTCGAGGGTCAAAATCTGACCTTCCTGCGCTTCGGGAGCCAAGTAAGATATGGTCGAACCTTCGCAATATACGCCAGAAATATCGGATTCTTGACGATAGGCGTTGCAAACCTTTGCAAGCGTATCCGGGGAAACACCAGCATAGGATTCCAAAACCATAAACGATCCTGTAGGCGCGCCATTATAGTTATAATGGGTAACTACCATAGACATAGACCTCGTCGAATAGTCGACATTCATATAAAGAGTGTCGGCAGAAACGTTGACATCACAGAGCAGGGCCGGTTCAGTAACCTCAGAACCATCGCCGTAACTCCACCTTCCGGGAAACTCGGCCATCTGCTCCTTATAAGCATCGTAGAAATCATCACACTGGCTCTTTAACGCCGTCACCATATTACCAAGCATTAAAGACGACGCAGCCGCGCTCACATCAGCCAATTTGGCCTTGCCCTTTACAGAGGATTTCGAGCAAGACGTCTTCATGCCATCTACCGATTTCTTTATACCTTCGCAAAAATCCGGCGCTTCGTCCTGGAACATGCCCGTGAGCGCCAAATCGACATAGTAATAGGTGGGTTCCCCCACTTCCACATCGTACACGGCGCTCAGTTCGGACTGATACACCACCAAGTCCAGGTTCATTTCTAGCGTAACATGGTTATCACGGGAATAGACCGTGCATTCAAAGGCCGCACTGGTTCCCTTCTTTAAATGACGTTCGTACAAGCTTTCGCCAAAATTGTCAGGGCGTTCAAGCCAGCCATCCGATTCTTCCGTAGAACAAGCCCCAAACATAAAAAGGGCGAACATTACACCCATCTTGAAAAAGTTGACCATAGAAATCGCTTTCATTAATCCTCCTCAATATTATGCTCTACAATATAGTCTTTTTTTCGGCATTGGCAACAAGTTAATTTGACGAGTTTTATATATTTTGGGCATGGAAATTTGCACCTACAAGCACACCGCCCATATCGAAGTCCGCTACGCGGAAACCGACCAGATGGGAATTGTCCACCACTCCGTTTATGCCGTGTGGTTCGAACAGGCCCGTACCGAATATTTCCGCACCGCAGGCGCAAGCTACGCCGACATGGAAGCCGAAGGTTTCGGAGCCCCCGTCCTTGAGCTCAATGTCAAGTTCAAGCAACCCACCCGCTACGGCGATTTCGTAGATGTCGAAACCTCGATGATTCGCGAAGGCCTCAAGGTCCGCTTTGAATACAAAGTATTTGTGAACGGCAACCTTTGCACCCTGGGTTCTACACTGCATTGCATGACCAAAAACGGCAGGCCCACCCGCGAACTGCCCAGCGGCTTTAGCAAGTTTGAATTTGTAACCGAGTAACAAGATGGACCAGCCGCTCGCAGAAAGATTACGCCCGAGGAACCTCGATGAGTTCTTAGGCCAGAACAAGATTCTGGGCGAGCAGAGCCTGTTGCGCAAGAGTCTCGAAAACGACAGCGTGCCGAGCATGATTTTCTGGGGCCCGCCGGGCTGCGGAAAGACGAGCCTCGCCCACGTGATTCGCCAGCACACCAAGAAGGCGTTCGTGGCACTTTCGGCTGTGGCCAGCGGCGTCAAGGAAGTCAAGGAAGTCCTAGCGGATGCCCGCAAGATGAAGGCGATGTTCAAGGACACGATCCTCTTTATCGACGAAATCCACCGCTTTAACAAGGGACAGCAGGATGCGCTGTTGGGTGCCGTCGAGGACGGCACGGTGACGCTCATAGGCGCCACCACCGAGAACCCGGGGTTCGAGGTCAACAGCGCGCTACTTAGCCGCTGCCAGCTGATTCTATTTGCGCCCTTGAGCAAAGAAGACTTGCGCACGCTGATTTTTAGCGCGCTCCGCGACCATCCTCGCGGCCTGCAGCTGAAGGATGTGGAAGTCGAAGAAGCTGTTGTAGACAAGTTAATCGCACAGTCCGATGGCGATGCACGATTCCTGCTGAATCAGATTGAATGGATCGGCAAGAATCTAGGCGACAAAAAAGTCATCGACGAAAAGCTCCTGGAAGAATTCCAGTACAAGAAGCCCCTGCGCTACGACAAGAGCGGCGAAGAGCATTACAATTTAATTTCCGCTTTGCATAAGTCCGTTCGCGGTTCGGACCCCGACGCGGCTCTTTACTGGCTGCACCGTATGCTGCAAGGTGGCGAAGACCCGCGCTTCATTCTGCGCAGACTCATGCGCATGAGCATGGAAGACATCGGCCTTGCCGACCCGAACGCATTACTGCTCGCCACTTCGGCACGAGAGGCCTACGACTTCATGGGAATCCCCGAAGGACTCATCGCCCTCGACGAACTCGCCATCTACCTTTCGCTTGCGCCCAAGAGCAACAGCGTGGAACTCGCAGGAATGAAGGCCGACTCAATCGTGAAGCAGACAGGCACTCTCCCTGTACCACGCGCCTTCCGCAATTCGGTCACGAAGGTCGGCGAAAAGTTGGGCTACGGAATCGACTACCAGTACGATCACGACAGCCCCGGCGCTTACTCCGCTCAAGAACATCTGCCCAAGCAACTCGAAGGCACCGAGATTTACCAGCCCAAGCCCTACGGCAAGGAAAAGCAACTCGGCGAAAGACTCGCGCAATTAAAGCAGATTAAGCGGGAAAAGAAGAACGCCCAATGAGCGTAAACATCGTCAATTAACATTTTGTATATTACAAAATGTTAATTAGACTCCAGCCAACGACTTAAAAATACATTGTAAACGCAGTAGCTTTTGCCCTCTAGCGAGAGTGTTTCAAGCAAAAGCTCCTTTTCCACAAGCGACGTGACAATTCGCTTGACGGCTGCTGCGGTTCCCAGCTTATATTTGTTCAAGAAACTTCCCGCCGTAGGTTGGGCAACGGAGCCCTCCTTAGCGACTGCCTTCAAGAACTGCCACTGTTTATCCGTCAGCAAGTTACGGCGTTCCAGGAACCCATTCATTCCCTCGCGCATGATTTCAGCACAAGACTGACGAACATCGGCCAAAGTGATTTTCTTGCCACCATCACGGAACAAACGATGGCATAGATACTGCACATAAAACGTATGGCAACGGGTCCACTCCAAGATAAACTCAAGAGCATCATCATCAATGCGTCGGCTCCCCATACCAAACAGTTTCTTGATAAACGAGCCATAAACATCCGGCTGGATTTTATCGAGATAAACAATATGCGTACTTTCGTAGAACGGGCTTTTTTCGTTCACAAACATATCCGTCATAATATGCTTTTGGCTTCCGCAAAACACGAAGCGCACATTTTTAAGCGGCTGGATATAGGTGCGCAACAGCGCCTCCATATTCACTCCCTTAAAATTGCGGATAATTTGGAATTCATCAAATGCAATGACAAACGTCTTCTTCTGGGAACCTAGGAAATCAAAAATACTTTTGAGCGTAGAAAGTTTCTGTCCCTCATTTTGGTACGTAATGCTTACCTGTGGCGAACCCGAAACAGGATCATACGACACCAATGGACGAATTCCCGAAAAAAATGAGAAGAACTTCTTCAAAGTAGGCTCGGCCTTCACATTAGCCACAATGGATTCCGAAAGGAGCTTGACAAAGTCCTCCAGATTGTCTGCCGAGTAAATGTCGCAATAACAGAGCGTCATGGAGGGGCGCTTTTTGGCAAATTCATCAAAAACATGGTAGACCAGCCCTGTTTTGCCATAACGACGCGGAGAAATCAGCGTCACATTGACGCCGTTTTCCAAATCGTCTATAATATCCCGTGTTTCTTTTTCGCGATCGCAAAAAAGCTCAGCACTTTCGTAAGGGCGCAAAACAAAGGGATTTTCCATAGGCACCTCCATTCAACATTTTGTAATATACAAAATGTTAAACGAAAAGTCAACAGTGAACTGCCTAAGTTTCTCGTAAAAACAATGCAGCACTGTCCTTTCTGTGGAACCCGGCACAATCCGCCCATTCACGAGGTCCAGAAGATATTGACACCATCCGGAGCATAAAAATCGAGGAAGGAGTTTGCATTTAATCTAGAACTGCTTCAACAACCGAATTCTCTCGGGCGTGTCGGGGTGGGTGCAGAACATGATGTTCGCCTTCGCGATGATTCCCTTGAGTTTCATGTCGTTATCGAATTCTTCGTCGGGGTGGATGATGTAGAGCTGCGCCACGTCGCTACGGCGCACGGTGTCGAGGCCCGGATAGTCCGAAATTTTTTGCAGGGCAGAAGCGAGCGCCCACGGGTCGCCACAGAGTTCGGCGCCGCCCGCATCGGCCACGTACTCGCGGGAACGCGAAATGGCTAGGCGCGTGAGCCAGCTGAAAATGTAGCCGATTGTGCTCCAGATCAAAACAAGAATCAGCACAAAGATGATGATAACTCCGCCGCTTCCCCCGCCGCGCCTGCTGCGGGAATGATTGCGGGGGCCGCGGAACATTGCCGACAGCAGCTTCATCGACACCATCTGAATGGTCGAAAAAATTCCCACGAACACGATGCACACCACCATGAGTCGCGTGTCGCGGTTCTTGATATGCGTGAGTTCATGACCCACGACGGCGGCGAGTTCCGCATCGTTTAATTTGTCTATAAGTCCGGTCGTGAGCGTAATCGTGAACGAGGGAATGTCGATTCCGCTCGCAAACGCGTTCAGGCCGTTATCCTCGACGATGTTAATCTGCGGCATCTCGATTCCGCCTGCAATGCAGAGGTTCTCGACAATGTTGTAGACGCGCAGGTTATCCTTGCGCTCAAGGGGTTTCGCATGCGTTGCATGGCGTATAATGGCGGTATTCGCGCAATAGGCGATAATGAACCACACGCCCACAATCTGGAGCGTATAAGGCAACACCGTCTTAAAGGCGTCCCATACTTCGGGCCAGTGCAAAATGCCGTATTTCATGTAGGTGGCATGGCCTTCGGGGCACCCGCCTTCGACAATCGGGCAAAGCACACCGAAATAGTCAAGACTCAAAATGACTACGAACACCATCGCCAGGATAATAACGGGAAACAGGCACAGCAGCAAGATGCTGTTGCGGTTGTTCCGCCAAATCTGGGTTTGGAGTCCGACGTATTTCATACAGGTCGCACCTTCGGTGCTTTGAGGTGTGAGCACGGTCCCCCTATCGCTACGCTCCAGGGTTCCCTTTGAGGCATGAGGTTTTCAGAACTGCATCGAAGGCAGGTTGCTTTAACACAAAGCATTGCATCGCAAGCCGCCCCCAAAGGGCGTAGCCCGACCTCACCGCTCATACCTCTAGAACTTCACCTCGGGTGCTTTGTTCAGGTCTTCGCGGCTTTCGGTGGCCTCGTACATGGCGGCACGCTTGAAGCCGAACATGCCAGCAACAATGTTGCTCGGGAATACTTCGCAGGCGTTGTTCAATTCGCGAGTGGTAGAATTGAAGAAGCGGCGGGCGGCAGAGAGCTTGTTTTCGATATCGGCAAGTTCGTTCTGCAGCTGCAAGAAGTTCTGGTTGGCCTTGAGTTCAGGGTAAGCTTCCAGCGAAATGCGGAGTCCTGCGAGTGCACCAGAAAGCGCCTTGTCAGCCTGAACCTTTTCGTCGACGGTTGTTGCGTTCATGGCCGCGGCACGAGCAGAAGTCACCTTGTCAAGAGTTTCTTTTTCGTGAGTGGCGTAGCCCTTGACAGTGCTCACCAGCTGCGGCACCAAATCAAAACGCTGCTTGAGTTGCACATCGATATTTGCGAATGCATTTTCACGGTTATTGCGAAGTTTTACAAGTCCATTATACATCGAAATGAACCAGGCGATTAGCACCACCACGACAATGCCGGCAACAATTCCAATAGTCATATTTTACTCCTTTCTGTTTCTTAGTAAGAAATCTATATAAAAAAAAGATCCCGGGTCAAACCCGGGATGACATTTTTACGCCCCAAAAGAGCGTCTTTTGACTCTAGACAGGATCATTGACCGGTTTACTGTAGTCGCGTTCGCCAAAGAGGGCCGTGCCCACGCGAATCATGGTAGAGCCTTCTTCAATAGCAACTTCAAGGTCACCCGTCATGCCCATCGAAAGCTGGTCAAAGTTCGCGAAAACGCCACCCTTGGCCAAGAACTTTTGCTGCAAGTTACGGAGGAACGCGAAGCATTCACGGCTGTCTTCGGCGACACCGGTATTCTTGCCGATGGTCATGAGCCCGCGGAAACGCAAATGCGGGAAGTTTTCGCTCTTGCCGTCGGCAGTGGCTGCGCCCGCACGATTTTCTAGATCAGCAAGGAACGCCTCGGCCTCGTGCACGTCGAGCCCACTCTTGGTTTCTTCTTCGCCGGCGTTCACCTGGAAAAGGATATCGAGAATCTTGCCCGCGCCATTCTCTCCGGGGAGTGCCGCGCAGACGCGTTCCAGTTTTTCCACCGCCTCGATGCTCGCGATAGAATGGATGCAATCAGCGACAATCGCCGCCTTCTTGAGCTTGTTGCTCTGCACGGGGCCAATCACGTGGCAACGCACGCGGTTTCCGTCTTTTGCAATACGCGGTTCGGAGAACTTGAGTTCGGCTTCTTGCACGCGGTTTTCACCGAAATCGGTGGCACCGAGCGCAATCGCATTTTCCACAGCTTCTGCTGGGTGGAACTTGCTCACCCAAACAAGCTTTACCGAGTCGCGGCTACGGCCCGCAATCTTGCAGGCTTCGGCAATCCTTGCTTCGAGAGCAGCAAGGTGCTCACGCATTTCTTCGAGTGTGAATTCCATAGTAACAGTAGGAAGTTAGAAGTAGACAGTAGGAAGTTGGATGTTGGAAGTAGACAGCAATCAAGTTATTACGATTTGGCCTTCGTTTCCTTGAACAGCACCTTGATGATTTCGTCGATGTGCTTGTGCGTGTAAATCTTGAGGCCCTTCTTCGCAGGTGCTGGGAGTTCGTTCACGTCCTTCTGGTTCTGCGCGGGGAGTCGCAAGGTCTTTACGCCGGCCTGGAGTGCAGCCAAAGCCTTCTCGTTCAGGCCACCAATCGCAAGGCATGCGCCCGTGAGGCTCACCTCGCCAGTGAAGGCGATTTCGGGCGAAACCGGCTGCTTGGTAAACGCACTGAGCAAGCAGAGCGTGAGGGCAATACCCGCAGAGGGACCATCTTTGGGCACAGCGCCTTCGGGCACGTGAATATGGATGTCCGTCTTTTTCACGATATTCGGGTCAATGCCAAAGCGGCTCAGGCGTTCGCGCACAAGGCTCAAGGCAATCTGAGCCGATTCCTTCATCACGTCGCCAAGCTTACCCGTCATGAGTAGCGTTCCCTTGCCCGGCAACAGCATACATTCGATGGGCAGAATTTCGCCACCGACGCTTGTCCACGCAAGGCCAACGATTACACCCGGGCGGCCCGCTGCAGGCAGCTGGTTGTCGAGGTAACGCGGAGCACCCAAGTAATCCTGCAAAGTCTTTTCGTTGACTTCGGTTTTGTACTTCTTGCCCATCACCTTGTCTTTTGCACGGTGACGCACTACATTTTCGAGGGTGCGTTCCAGTTCACGCACGCCCGCTTCACGCGTCCATTCGCGAATCACCTTCGAAATGATGCCGTCGTCAAAAGCGACATCCTTGCCGTTTTCGATGCCCGTGCGTTCGCAAATGCGCGGCACCAGGTACTTGCTTGCAATCTGCAACTTTTCGTGCGGATAGTAGCCGGGCAGGCGCACCATTTCGAGACGGTCTCGTAGGGCTTCCGGAATTTCGGCCTCGTTGTTCGCCGTCGCGATAAACAGCACGCGGCTTAAGTCAAGCCCCACTTCCATAAAGTGGTCGGTAAAGTCGTGGTTCTGCTCGGGGTCCAAAACTTCGAGCATGGCACTGGCGGGGTCACCGCGGAAGTCGCTTGCCATCTTGTCGATTTCATCGAGCAGGATAATCGGATTCATGCACTTGGCTCGGCGAAGCGCCTGGATAAAGCGACCCGGCATGGCACCGATGTAGGTACGGCGGTGGCCACGAATTTCGGCTTCGTCACGCACGCCACCAAGAGTAATACGCACAAAGTTTCGCTGCATGGCATTCGCAATCGACTCCACAAGCGTCGTCTTGCCCACGCCCGGAGGACCAACCAAGCAAAGAATCGGAGCGCGGCGTTCAGTACCCGTCAGTTTGAGCACTGCCACGTATTCCATAATGCGTTCCTTGACCTTGTCGAGGCCAAAGTGCTTGGAATCGAGTTCGCTCTTCACCTTCTTCATGTTGAGAACGGTATCGGTGTATTCGCCATACGGGAGCGTCAGGAACCAGTCCAAATAGTTGCGACTCACGGCATATTCCGGAGACGTCGGCTGCATCAGCTTCATGCGGCCAATTTCATCTTCAAGCTTTTCTTGAATCGCGGCCGAGAACTTTTTCGCCTTGATTTTCTTGAGCAGCTGATCCGGTTCAGAGGAATTTCCGTTTTCGCCATCGAGTTCATCTTGCAGCTGGCGAATCTGTTCGCTAATGAACCATTCCTTTTGCTGCTGAGCCATTTTCTGGCGTACGTTCTGCTGTACCTTGACCATCATGGTGTCGGTATCGGCCGCCACCTGCATGATTTCGACCAGACGTTCCGCAAGTTCATCGATTTCACCGATTTCGAGCAAGCGCTGGCGTTCGTCCATCGAAATCTGCAAGAACGGAATCATGCCATAAAAAGCGTTAATCTGGCTGTCCATGGTAAACAGGGCATCTACCATGCCTTCCGAAATATTCCTGTGCAGGGAATATTCCTTGAACTGGGTCAGAACCGTTTCAAAGCGCGGGCTCTTGTCGGCATCCGTAATCGCGGGCTTGTGAGCCGAAACAGTCACCATCAAGAAGTTGTCCTTAGTCGTGATGGAACGCAAATCCACCACGCAGTCCCCCTCGAGCACCACCTTCACGCAACCATTCGGGAAGGGCATTACATTGCTTACGTGTGCGAGAATGCCCACCGAGTAAAGGTCGAGCATCGGGTTTTCAAGTTCTTCTTGCTCGATATTCTTCTGAGCCGAAAGAATGATTTGTCCATCGTGCGATTCAGCATATTCAAGAGCGCGCAAAGAAATATCCCTGCCGACCAAAATGCGGCGGGTCGTGTGCGGAAATACAACAGCGTCCCTCAGAGGGAGCAACGGATACGTTTTTGAAGTGTCTAAAGCCATACATTACAAAGATAGTATCTTTAAAAAAAAGCCAGTCTGCATTTAGTTGCAAACTGGCTTATGGTTTGGTTAGGAGGTCACTATCGAATTCGAACAGTGTGGCTCTCGGAGCCCACGCGCACCAGGTAGCCGCCCGCGCCAGGGAGCGTTACCGCATGTTGATTGCTGGTGGAGAAATTCCTGTAGATCAAGCGGCCCTGCATATCGAAGACAGTAATCGGCTTCGCCATGGCGCCCATGATCGAAAGTTCGTTGCCAGAGACCGAGAGATTTACGCGAGTCAGCACGATAGCTTGAATGCCCTGCGCCGTTTCAGAAGAGCTAGACGGTTCTGCCACTTCGCTGGAGCTCGACAACTTTTCACTGCTCGAAGAGACGGCGGCCGTTTCGCTAGAGCTGGACTTCGGTTCGATATTGCCGCCGCCCGTTACGGTAATCGTTCCACTCTTAGACACATTTGTCGTAGCACCCGTCGTGGTGACGGTGAATTTGTATGCACCCGCCGCGGCAGTAGATGCCACCGTGCCCGAAATGTAGTAGTCAAGGCCCTTGAGCGTGCCCGTTACACCCTGCGGAAGTCCCGTTACCGTTGCACCGGTAGCACCGTCAATCGTGTAGTAGAATTCCACGATGGAGGCGCCTTGGGCCACTTCCTGATTTGCGCTGCCCGAGCCGTGCTTGGTGAGGCTAGCCTCGCCCGCGACAGGCGTCTGCGACGAGCTGGACTTGGCAGAAGAACTCGATGCAAGCACAACGCTGCTGCTGGACTTCGCCTGCGAAGAACTGGATGCCACCACAATACTTGAAGAAGAAACCGGTGTCACCTGCGAGCTACCCGGAGCCGGGAGCGTTGGGCCAGCGTAAGCCTGGATGGAATCGCGGAGCGCGTAAGCCTTGGCCTGCGTGCTCACGTCGGTAACGCTCATTTGGTATGGCGGCGTGAACGCAGTTCCTTGGCCTGTTGTGTTGCCGGAGGTCTTTTCGTAATAGTTGTTAATCATCGAAACTTTGGCATCTTCTTTGGACTGATTGTTGTAATCCAAAGGATTTTTTACGCCGATGAACACATTGCTTTCGACACGGATGTTTGCCTTCATGCCGGCACGAACGCAATAGCTTGCGGCAGAGCTTGTGTAGAGGTTGTTGACCACATGAACCTGGCCAAATCTCACGCGGGGCATACGTTCCTTTACACCATCACCCCACCAGTTGTGGTGTACGGTAATCTTCAAGGCGTTAGCATCTGCGGTTTTTGAATCACTATTGCCGAAAAGATTGGAAAATTGATGGTTCTTAGATTTGGACGAGTAGGTAAACTTGCTCCACGAGACTGTAATATAATCAGACTGGTTTACAATGTCCATGTTACCGTCGTGCCCGTCGTAGACATGAACATGGTCAATCCAAATGTTTTTTGCTTCATGGTTTATTTGTAAGCAGTCTTCATCATCTTCATCAACCGCACCAACACCTTGCACAGAAATGTTTCGAAGAATCACGTTCTTGGAGCCGGAAATCTTGATACCGCTTCCTTTGGACGGCTGAGTGATTGTGACTCCAGGATAGCCGTAAAGGGTAACGTTGCTACCGACTTCCACGGTACCTGCATAAGTACCAGGCTTGATGTAGATTGTTTTGTTGCCCGCTTTGGCGTAGCTTTTAAGATCGCTGACGTTGTCAACGGTGACTGTGCCGTAATTGGCTCCGCCAGTGGTGCTGCCGTTTTGGGTCGCCCAGCCCGTCAGCGGAAAATCAGGTGACGTGGCCGCAATCGCGGAAGTTGCGAGGGCTGCGCCCAATGCTGCGCCTACGGCAAGAGTTCTAGACCAGTTTTTCTGTGTTTTAACCATATCATCCATCCCTTATTTTGTCATTTCAATCCACCACGCTCGAAAATGTTCTCAAATTTCTTCTCAAAATTTATAATCAAAATAACCAAAAGTCAATAGGTGCCTCAAAAATAAAATGCACTTTTTTCGCTATTCTAGCACATAAAACAAGAAAATGGCGATTTTAAACAAAAATCGCCATTTCTAAAATGTTCTCAAAAATATATTTTACAATTAGCTACGAAGCCTTTTTGCGGGTTTTCTTTACCGTTTCGACACCAGCATTGAGAACCACGGTCTTATCAGCAGACTTCTTTTCAGGAGCCTTGAGACCGTTTTTCACGATTTCGGCGGTCACCACGAATTCCTTGTTGCCGGAGCCCGGCATCTCGAACATGGCGCGCTGCAAGGTCTTTTCCATCACGGAGCGGAGCCCGCGGGCACCTGTCTTGCGGGCCATCGTTTCATGGACGATTTCCTTGAGGGCGTCGTCTTCGAACTTGAGCTCGATACCGTCCATTTCAAACAGGCTCTTGTACTGTTTGACAAGGGCGTTCTTCGGCTGGGTCAGAATATTCAGGAGCGCAGCCTCGTCGAGTTCTTCAAGAGCTACGGCTACAGGCAAGCGGCCCACGATTTCAGGAATCAGGCCGAACTGGATCAGGTCATCGGGCTCGAGCATCTTGAAAAGTTCGCTGAGCGAGTTTTCCTCGGCGCTGCGGATGTCGGCACCGAAGCCCATGCCGCCCGTATTCACGCGGCGGGAAATAATCTTGTCGAGCGTCTCGAAGGCACCACCGCAAATGAACAGAATATTCTTGGTATTCACCTGCACGAGCGGCTGTTCCGGGTGCTTACGGCCACCCTTCGGCGGCACAGCAGCCACGGTACCTTCCAAAAGCTTGAGGAGCCCCTGCTGCACGCCTTCGCCGCTCACATCGCGGGTAATGGAGGGGTTCGCCGTCTTACGCGCAATCTTGTCGATTTCGTCGATAAAGATGATACCGCGTTCGGCGCGGGCCACGTCATAGTCGGCAGCCTGCAACAGGCGCACAATAATGCTGTCCACATCTTCGCCCACGTAACCGGCTTCGGTCAACACGGTCGCATCGGCAATGGTAAAGGGAACATCCAGGAAACGAGCCATGGTCTGCGCCAAAAGCGTCTTTCCCGAACCGGTCGGACCCACCAGCAACAGGTTGGACTTTTCGACTTCCTGCGCGTCGGGATGGGCCTGCTTGTAACGCAGGCGCTTGTAGTGGTTGTACACCGCCACAGAAAGGGCGGTCTTCGCCTGGTCCTGGCCGATCACGTATTCGTCCAGGTGCGCCTTGATTTCGGTCGGGAGCGGGAGCGGTTTCGAGGAAGCTTCGGCAGCGGCAGATTCCTGCTTGGCACGCACGCGGTCTTCTTCGATAATGCGGTGGCACATCGCAACGCAGTCGCTACAAATCTGCACGCCTGCGCCTGTAATCATCTTCTCGACACGTTCTGCAGGCTTGCCGCAAAAACTACACGTAACCGTCGGGTGATTTTTCCCGCTACGATACATTAAATGCCCTCTTTACGCGGAACAAAGATTTCATCGATGACACCGAAGGCCTTCGCTTCTTCGGGGCCCATGTAGAAATCGCGGTCGGTCTTTTCGCGGACTTCGTCAATCGACTTGCCGGTGTGCTTGGCAACGATTTCGGCCAGGGTTTCCTTGGTGCGCACGATTTCTTTTGCGGTAATCTGGATGTCGGTCGACTGACCGGTAGCAGCGCCAGACGGCTGGTGAAGCATAATGCGGGAGTGCGGGAGCGCATAGCGCTTGCCCTTGGTACCTGCCGCAAGCAACACTGCAGCCATCGAGGCGCAGTTACCAATGCAGATGGTCGCGATATTCGGGCGAACATGCTGCATGGTGTCGTAAATGGCAAGCCCTGCCGACACGTAACCACCCGGGCTGTTGATGTACAGCGTGATATCCTTTTCCGGATTCTCGTATTCAAGGAAAATCAACTGGGCCATGACGTTGTTCGCCACTTCGTCGTTAATCGGAGTGCCCAAGAAGATAATGCGTTCCTTAAGGAGACGGGAATAGATATCGTAAGCGCGTTCACCGCGTCCGGTGGTCTCGATGACGGTAGGGATGATCATTCAGTATACCTCTTACTTGTTTTCTTCAGCAGCCGGGCGGATACCAACGATGAAGTCGGCAGCCATCTGAACGCGGAGTTCGTCGCGGAGCTGGTTGATACGGCCGGACTGACGGAAGTGACCCTTGAGGGTTTCGAAGTCCACGTGGTAAGCGTCGGCCATCTGCTTCAGGCGAGCATCGACGTCAGCCTGAGCCGGCTTGATCTTTTCCTTGGTAGCAACGAAGTCGAGAATGCGGTGCTTCTTGATTTCGCGGATAGCTTCCGGAGTGAGACCGTTCAGCTGTTCTTCGGTCGGTTCCACAACGTCCTTTTCGCTCTGGGCATTGCGGTTCAAGGTCCACTTGATGAGGTCGTAAACGCGAGCCTTCGGCACTTCGAACGGGTTCTGTTCGATGATCTTGTCGATAGCTTCGTTGATAGCCTTGTTCTTTGCGGCATCCTGCTTCTGGTTAGCGAGACCTTCGGCGAGGTTCTGCTTGAGTTCCTCGACGTCCTTCACGCCAATCTGCTTGCAGAATTCTTCGTCCATGGTCGGCGGAACGATTTCACGCACGTCAGTAATTTCCACCTTGAACTGGGCCGTCTTGCCGCGGTAGCGTTCGTCCTTGTGGTCATCCGGGTACTTGAAATTAATTTCCTTCACTTCGCCAGCGGTTGCACCGGTGAGGCCTTCGTCAAATCCCGGAGAGGCAGATTCACCAAGGAGGCTACGGAATTCCTTGTTTTCCGGGAGTTCCTGTTTTTCGCCGTCGATCACGACTTCAATATAGTTACCGACCACCACGTCGCCCTTCTTGGCTGCACGGTCCACGTGTTCATCCTTGCTCCACATCTGGATCAAGCGATCGTATTCGGCCTGGACTTCTTCTTCGTGAACGGCGGTTTCCGGAACGGTGACACCCGTGTCAGCATAGCCCTTGATGTCGATTTCCGGGTCCATTTCGACTTCGACCTTCAGTGCGATGTCGTTTTCCTTGTCGTCCTTGAAGTCAACGACCTTCATCTGGCCGACGGGGATGATATTTGCATTCTTGAGCGCTTCCTGAACGAGCTTGTTCACGACTTCGTCCACGGCTTCCTGACGGATAGCGCCGCCAAACTGCTTCAGGATCATAGCCTTCGGCACCATGCCCTGACGGAAACCCTTCATAGAGACCTGCTTCTTGTACTGGCCCAGTTTCTTTTCGAAGGGAGCCGTGAGGTCTGCCTGCGGGATGGTGATTTCGAGGGTGCGCACGGTTGCGCTTGTTTCTTTGATTTCTACGCTCATATGAACTCCGAGAGTCGGTTAAAAAAAGTATTGAAAAACATGCGAGAGGAGGGAGTCGAACCCTCACACCGAAGTGCCAGATCCTAAGTCTGGTGCGTCTGCCAATTCCGCCACTCTCGCGATTTTGCACCCAAAGATACAAAATTTTTCATTTACCGATACCTCCATTCACCTTATTTATCGTTAGGAAGGGCGATTTTGCAAAAGAAAGATGCTAATTTTTAGTCATGGAAATCACACCGACCAAAAGACAACTCTACCCCGATATCGCCTGCGGTTTTCTGATTATCCATATGGTATTCGGCCACATCACGCAACATGCGGGACTGTGGCAAGGGCAACAATCCCTGTACACTTTTTGGTGCAGCCTGATATTTTTCATGATGCCCTGGTTTTTCTTCAAGGCCGGAATGTTCTTTCACGAAAAACCGACCCTCGTCGAAATCAAGGCTTCGGCCAAAAGGCTCCTGGTTCCCTTTGCCTTATTTTCATTCCTCGGCGCCTGCCTCGAATACGCCGCCAAAATGAGCCACGAAGGCTTTACGACCGTAGGCTTCATTCGAGACAACCTGCACGCCCTCCTTATGGGCGGCGCCCTCGAAAGTAACCCGCCGCTTTGGTTCCTGTTCAGCCTTTTCTTCGCAAGAATCATTTTCAACATTCTCTTCAAAAAACTGCCCGACCACATCATCGCCATTATCGGATTCCTTGCCGCCTGCGCCTTTATGCACGCGCCCCTGGACCTGCCCCATTATTTCGGAAACATCCCTGCAGGTCTATTCTTCCTTGCTGCCGGACATTTCTTAAAAGACAAGCAATTCAAGCGTCCCGTCCTTATAGCCGCCATCGTAACGTTCATCGCCATCTTTGCCTCCAACAACCCGCAAGTAGACATGCGACTCCACCATGTCTCTAGCGGTTTATATTTCTTATGGTTCCCCGCATCGCTTGCAGGCATCGTCATCCTCGACCATATCGCCAAAATCCGCCTACTCGAAAAAATAAGGTTGCAAGCCATCGGCAAGGATTCCATGACCTATTACGTTTTGCACTGGCTCGTCATCGTGTGCGTTTCGATTGTCGTCAAAAGAGTCCTGCCCGACGCCTCCACTGAATTAAAGATTGCGCTCTATACATTCGCTTGCGGAATCATCCTCCCCCTCACCGTCTTTATCCGGAAACGCATCAAATCATGCAAGCACTCAGAAACATCAAGATAGGCGTTTTCATATCTCTGGTCAATATCCTCATCCAGGGAGTTTCTGTCCTTGTCCAGAACCTTATCGCGAACAATTTGGGAATTGTCAAGTTCGGATCCTTCGGAATCCTGCAAAGCGATTACACCATTTTCTGCGCCCTCGCCGATTTTGGCATGGCAACGCTGATTCTAGCCTTTTTCGGCAAGCGCGCGACAAACGGTACCCTGTTCACCAACGTTTTGCAACTGAGACTCTTTATGACGGCGCTGACAGCCATTGCCATGGTCGTCTTCGCATTCACCGTCCGAAGAGGGAGCGATATCTTTGAAGGCGAACTGGTTCTTGCACTTGGCCTGCTTCTTCAGCATGCGTTTTTTGACTGGTACTTCATTTGCGGAAACTTCTGGAAAAAGCTCCTGATTTCAAAAGTTCTCCACACACTGTCTTACTGTACCGTCATGGGAATCGCCCTCTGGGTACTCAAACTCGATTCCATTCCCCTGATTGCGCTTGCCATGGTGATTGCAGCCCTGCCCGCGTTCGGGTTCGGTGTCGGTCAGGCGTTCACCTTCAAGATTTTCCGCATCGGTTTGCACACGGTCAAGTTCTTCAAGCTCATGTTCAAATCGGCATGTCCCTATGCGCTTTCGAGCATCGCAAGCTTCGCCTACTTACCGGTTGGCCTTTACACGGTAGCGCACTTTACAACGCCCGAGTTCCTGGGTGCCTACAATTTCTCGCACAAGCTCGTCATTCTCGCCTCAAGCCTCATGGTGCACTTCATTTCGTCAAGCCTCATTACCTTGCACCAGACCGATACACGCGTTCTCCACCTGCGCGACCAGGCCGTATTCACGCTTTTCATCGTAGCGGTCACGACACCCTTCTGGCTGTTCCCGCAATACACGCTCCGCATCGTTTTCTTTGCCGCCCCCTGGACACCCGACGTCCTTGAAACCAGTTGCTACTGCCTGCGCATTCTCGCCTGCTCCCTGATTCTGCAAGCGACACGCATGGGAATGATTTCGACCTTGCTCAAGGAAAAACGCACATGGCTCTACGGCACCATGATTACCATTGGCGGCGTGATAAATATTGCAGTCTGTATCGGTGGCGCAAGCCTGCTCAAGGCGCCCTACATTCCGATGCTCACCCTTTCGGGCGATTTATGCCTGAGCCTGTTCCTGCTCGCTTACTTTGTCAAGAACCGCAGGTTCCGCTGGTAATTCTTTTTCCGTGCCGCGCTTTTGCCACATGCACACGGTAGAAACAAAATAAATCACCGCACCCCAGATGCAGAAAATGCCTTGCTTGTAACCCGCCGTAAAGAACCACCACCCCACAAAGTAGATGAAGTAGGTATACATCAGAATCTGCCGCGGGGTAAAGGGCTTGCACAAACGCAAATGAAGCACCGTGAGGCCGATTCCGCACAAGAGCGGAAACAGGAGCACGCCGAGCAAGTGGAAATCCTTATAAACTTCCCATAGATAGTTCACCGTGTTGAACCCTTCCACCTTCTGGATTCTGTCATTAAAGGCGTCATCCCAGCGGAAACTGGTCCTGAACGAACCCGTGAGTCTTGCGTATTCGAATATGCCGTTAAAGAAGTCGATACCGTAGGTGTGCGGGTGTATTTCGCGGTCGGTCGGCGGGTTCAGCGCATAATCCAGGTTCCAGTAGTTGTTCGCCAGGTACTTGTAGGGCAGTTCCAGCACCACATCCATCGCCTTGCCTTCGGCGGAACTGCCACCATACTGGTCACGAAGACTGCTAATCGACACGAACACCACAATGGCAATTACCAAAAGTGTCGTAATGACAATCGGCGAAATCCGCTTGTACAGGTAGTTCACAAAAATCAAGAAGAAACCCGCATTGAAAAACAGAGTCGTTCTGTTCGGGTACGTCATCAGGTTTACGGCGATTGTTACAAACACCATGACAAAGGCTACATGACGTACCCACCGCACGTCGTTGAACTTCTTAAAAGACGCTACGCCGAAAAGCAGTACACATAACGGACCGCTATTGAACAGGAGTGTGTAATAGCCGTAATTGATGTCTTTCGTCATCCACTTGGCCGGGCTATCCGTGAATATGATCAGGTTGCCCACCACCGAGTATACGCCATAAACGCCCACAAGGAACAGGCAGAACACGCAGAACGAAAGCACCAGGTGAATAGTCCAGTTATAACGCCTGGGAGCCACAGGCTCTGCAACGTTGACCGGCAATCCCTTCGACTTCGCGTGAAGCCTCGCAATAATACAGCCGCCTGCAAACGACAAGAATCCGAGAAGCCACACGCCCCAGGTATAAAGCTTAAAGTCGCTCATCGCCCTGTTTATCTGCAGATATGAGATAGCGAGGGTAATGCACTGCGCAAAGCAATAGACATTGAGCGGACTAAAGAAATCCTTCTTGAACCACCAAGACTGGAATAGGCAAAAAATGACTACCAGAAGAAGGGCGGCGCTGACCGGATATTCTACTATCCACGAAAACACGGGCTAGCCCTTGTTCTTTTTAAAGAATCCCTTGAAGGTGTTCCATTCCATAGCTACCGAGGACCCGCGCTTCGATTCGCTGGCCAGGTAGCCAAGCAAGTTGCTGACAATAGTCGCAATAATGCAGGCCACAGAAAACACGAACACCAGGGTGACACCTCTCAGAGGGTAAATCTTCTTGTCGTTTTCCCAAGGCGGTTCAAGCACATGCAAGTTCGTAAGCATCTTCGCTTCTTCCATGCGCATCTGTTCGCTCTGCTGGCGAAGCAACTTGTACATGGCCTCTTGCACGCGAATCTCTGTTTCGCGGCGCATGTATTCGGCGGCAAGTTCCGGAGACTTCTTGAGGGCGACCATGCCCATGTTCTCGTGGCGACCCTTCAAGGCACCGTGCAAGGCCGAATTCACGCCCTGGTAACGCTTGGTGAGTTCGTCATAGCGCTTGCTCTTTTCACCGCGGTCAGCCTTTTCGAAAGCCATTTCAATCGCCACCTCTTCGCGCTTAGCCTGCAAGGCACCCAAGTACTTGATTGTCGATTCAAGCTGAACATCAGGGTCATAGAAATTGTTGTCCACCTGGAACTTCACAAATTCCTTGATCAAGGAATCCAGAGCCATTTCACAGGAATCGAGCCTGCTCTGGAAATAAATTCTTGACTGCCTAGCCTGCGCCGTCTTGAAGGCGTTAAATGCGGAGTCCGCCTTTTCAAGCATGAAGGCTACAATCTTTGCGGCAAGCCTAAAGTCTTCGTCTTCCATGGAGACGGCGAACATGTCCTCCTTGTTGACTTCTACCGCAAAATTCTTGCGGAATTCCTTCAACAAGTCCGCATGGAAATCGCCATCGAATTCATAATGCTCCGCCAGGTTGAATTCCCTAATCACCTGGTCATGCAATTCCCACGAATTGAAAATCGTCCAGACAGCGTTCTCATCTTCGTCGCTATTGGAAAGCCCAAGAAGCGCGCCCATGCCGGAAGCGCCACCGAGCATTGAACTCAAACCGCTCAACGACGTCTGAGACGAAGACGGTGGAGTCACCACGGCCGTCGCCGCATACACGGGCTTAATGACCCACATGACAAGCACAAAGGCGACAATCGTGGGAATAAGGACAATCGCTAGGCACAACTTGAAATGCTTCAAGTCGTTATTCAGCAAGCGAAGGCAGACTTCGATAAAACCGACAGATTCCTGCTTTTCCATACAAAACTACTTATAGTTGACGTAAATGATGAATGCCGAAGAAATCACCGTAAGGAGCGACGCCAAGAACAACGTGAAATCCTTGAAAGATTCATAATGGCTCTTCGGGATTTCGATATAGTCGCCCGGCATAATCTGGTCTTCGGTCACGCTCAGTTTCAAAGGTTCAGGGCTCTTGCCACGCCATACCTTGACCTGGCTCCACGATCCCGTAATCGTGTTGATGCCAGACGCCGCCACGTAATCAATGGCATGCCACGACGGGTCGTAAGGATAGCGACCCAGGTAGTTCACGGCACCGCCCACATATACAAGCATTTCCTGCACGGAAAATTCCACTTCGGTATTCGGAGCAACAGTCGTCTTGCTCATTTCGGAAATATCGATCCAGCGCGGAGCCTTGCCCGGTTCACGAACGCAAGCGGCCTTGTAGCCGTAGTTATGCAAGCGGTAGCCTCCGACTAGGTCGAAGTATTCCTGCAAGGTACGACCTTCCTGGTAGGCGGCACTGGTCCTGTAGCCCGGGAAAATCAACGAAACGTTTTCGCCCATCTTCACAAACGGCACATAAACCTTGTCGCCCTGTTCCAGCATGATGTCGTTATCGAATTCACCCTTCGTCGCCATGGCGCTGTAATCCACGTGAATCGTATCCTTACCGCGAATCACCTGCACATCTTCGATGTCGGCGCTCAAAAGGGTTCCGCCCACCTTGCGCAAGAACATACTCAGTCTCGTCTGCGGTTCCACCAGCTGCTGGCCCACTTCCGAAATGGCACCCATGGCATTCACCTTGAATTTCTTGAGCACGGAAAGCTGCACAAAGCACTGGTCACGCTTGTAACGCTTGGCTGCAAGGTCCAGAATCAGTTCTCGCGCCTCGGCAAGCGTCTTGCCACCCACAATAACGCCACCGCATTCTTCAATGGCGACAGATCCATCCGGATACACCTGTACAGTCAAATAATTGTCTTCGAGCATCAAGTCCAAAAAATCTCCGGGGCCAAGCACGTAGCTCGAATCAACAGGGGCTTCAGCAGAAGCCGGCTGCATCACGGCCGAACTGCGCGACGAGATCCCACCCTTCTTCGAAGAAATAAGTCCCGAGCCAAAGAGGTCGTCATCAGCAAAAAGGCTAACGCAAAGTAAAGCTATGAATAGTATAAAGTTACGCATGTCTCTATAAAATACAAAATTAAAGAGTAAAGATACTAGTCGATAGTTAATAGTTGCTAGGATTTTTTATCCAAGGTCAAATATCAAAAAAAGAGGGAGCCGACATACATCGGCCCCCATCTCCAATCTTTTGCACAAAGATCAATTATGCCTTGCTTTCGCCTTCGACCATGCTCACAGCTTCGGACTTGGGCTGTTCGCTAGCCTTCTTGGCCTTCACGACGATTTCGTCTTCGACGAGACCGACGAGAGCCATTTCGGAAGCGTCACCAGCGCGGTTCGGGCCGAGCTTGATGATGCGGGTGTAGCCGCCGTTACGGCCAGCATAGCGAGGACCGATCGTTGCGAACAGGTCCTGCACAGCCTTCGGGCTCATCACGAAGCGAGAAGCTTCACGACGTGCAGAAAGGTCACCCTTCTTTGCATAAGTGATCATGCGATCCACGCAGCTGCGGACGAGCTTAGCCTTGTGGAGAGTAGTGCGCACGTAGCGGTTGCTCTGCTCGGCTTCCATGCCCTTCTCAAGAATAGAAGTGGTAAGAGCGCGGAGGATGGCACGCTTGTGCTGGGCATTCACGCCCAATTTCTTGTTTTTTACACCGTGTCTCATGTTTAATCCTTCAAGTAGTCATCGACGTCCATGCCAAAAGAGAGGCCCATGGAGGTCAACACCTCGTTAAGTTCCACCAAGGACTTCCGACCGAAGTTCTTGTATTTAAGCATATCGTTTTCCTTGTTGCGCACAAGTTCGCCGACGGTATGGATGTTAGCCATACGGAGGCAGTTGCTGGAGCGAACGGAGAGTTCCAGGTCGTCCACGCGGGTGCGCAGGAGCTGGGCGATACGCTGACGTTCTTCATCCATTTCAAGTTCTTCGGGGCTTTCGAGATCGCCTTCGAAGTTGATGAAGATTTCCAGGTGGTCCATGAGGAGCTTTGCAGCGTATGCAAGAGCGTCTTCCGGATCGATGGAACCGTCAGTCGTGATTTCCAGTTCCAGACGGTTGTAGTCCGTCTTCTGGCCAACGCGGGTATCGCTGATGTGCATCGCGACTTTCTGCACCGGGTTGAAGTTGGCGTCCATGGCGATAACGCCAATCGGAGCGTCCTTGTCCTTCAATTCGTCGGCAGTGACGTAGCCGCGACCGCTGGAAATCTTCACTTCCAGGGAGAGCGATGCGTTACCGTTCAAAGTAGCGATATGGACGTCCGGAGTCAAGATGGCGACATTCGGATTGTCCATGAAGTCCTTGGCCGTGACTTCGCCTTCGCCGGACATGTCCAAGCGGAGCGTTTCGTCGTGGTCGGACAGGAGCTTCACGCGGATGCTCTTGAGATTCAGGATGATATCAGTGACATCTTCCTTCACACCCGGAATCGTCGAAAATTCCTTATCGACGCCTTCAATTTTCACGGAGACAATAGCCGCACCCTGCAGAGAGGAAAGGAGCGAACGACGGAGGGCGTTACCGAGGGTAATACCCCAGCCACGTTCCAAAGCCTCTACGACAAACTTGGCGTAGCGACCATCTTCGCCGGTTTCCACTTTCTGGAAGCTGCGCGGCATCTGAAGTGATTTCCACATCATTGGCGATACCTCTTTTAATTAGACTCTTCTCTTCTTTTTAGGACGGCAACCATTGTGCGGAACGCCCGTCACGTCTCGAATAGAGAGAACTTCGAGGCCCGCATTCTTGATAGCACGGACAGCGGATTCACGACCGCCACCTGCGCCCTTGACGCGGACATCTACCTTGCGCATACCGAGGTCGAAAGCCTTGTGGGCAGCGACTTCAGCGGCGAGCTGGGCAGCAAACGGAGTGCTCTTGCGAGAGCCCTTGAAACCGGAGTTACCCGGAGAGCCCCAAGCGACCACGTTGCCGCGAGCATCGGTGATAGAAACGATTGTATTGTTGAAGGAAGCGAACACGCAGGCGATGCCCTGGATGTCAATACGCTTCTTGCCCTTCTTGACCTTTTCTTCTGTAGCAGCAGCGACCGGAGCTTCGGCAGCGGCAGCAGTTTCCTTAATTTCTTCTTCAGCCACGATGAATCTCCTTACTTCTTCTTGTTAGCCACAGTCTTCTTGGGGCCCTTACGAGTGCGGGCATTGGTACGGGAGCGCTGACCGCGAACGGGGAGACCCTTGCGGTGGCGGATGCCGCGATAGCAGCCAATATCCTGCAGACGCTTAATGTTCAAGGTGATTTCTGCGCGGAGCTGACCTTCCACGGAGTATTCGTCTTCGAGGAGATGACGAATCTTACCTTGTTCTTCTTCAGTCAGGTCGTCACACTTCTTGTTCTTGTCGATGCCCAGCTGAGCACAGACCTTATTAGCGGTGAACAGACCGACACCATAGATTGCCGTCAGACCGTATTCAACAGTCTTGTTTTTCGGTAAATCGACACCAGCGATACGTGCCATACGATCTCCTTATCCCTGCTTCTGCTTGTGACGGGGGTTCTTCGAACAGATGATGCGCAATACACCCTTACGGCGGATGATCTTGCAGTTTTCACATCTGGGTTTAATGGAGGCTTTGATTTTCATAGGTTTGACCTTTCTTTGAAAATACCTATTACTTGTAACGGTATGTGATTCGCCCACGATTGAGATCGTAAGGAGAAATCTCTACCAACACTTTGTCGTCCGGCAAAATTCGAATGAAATGCCGACGCATTTTTCCTGAAACATGAGCGAGAATCTCGTGGCCATTTCCGAGTTGGACACGGAAGAAGGCGTTGGGAAGAGCTTCCAACACAACACCTTCTACTTGTATTCCTTCTTCTTTAGCCACTAAGACGCCATCCTGCCGCGAATGCGGCCATGCTTGAGGAAACCTTCATAATTCTTGGTATGCAACTGGGCTTCGAGTTGACGGAGCGTATCCAGCGCCACACCGACCACGATAAGTACCGAGGTGCCCCCAATATAGAAACTCATATTGAGTGCGTCTTTGAGATGGAGCGGACCAACACTGATTAAAGCGAGGAAAAGCGATCCAGGCAAAGAAATTCTCGTGAGAACGTGGTCTATGTACTTTGCAGTTTCGTTACCCGGACGGATTCCCGGAATAAATCCACCACTTCTCTTGAGGTTTTCGGCAATGTCGTTAGGGTTGTACTGGATTGCCGTGTAGAAGTAGGTGAAGAATATAATCAGGAGAGCGAAGATCACACTATAGGTAATGTGACCCGGGATGAACGCAGCCGCAAAGGACTGCATCGCAGAAACGTTCGGGAACCAGGAAGCGATCATGGCCGGAATGAACATGATGCAGCTTGCGAAGATCACGGGAATCACGCCAGCGGTATTCACCTTGAAAGGCAGATAGCTGGACTGGCCGCCCACGACCTTGGAACCTACGGTCCTGCGAGGACTTTGGAGTGGAATGCGACGGTTCGCTTGCTCGACGAATACGATAAAGCCGATAATCAGAATCACGACAGCGAGAATAAAGATCTCGATGGCGAGAGGCTGGATATCTTCCTTAAACATTTCAATTTCGGCAAGGGCAGCCCGCGGAAGGCCGCCGACGATACCGGCGAAGATGATAAGAGAAATACCGTTACCCACACCGTGCGAGGTAATCTGCTCGCCCAGGTACATCACGAAGATCGTACCGGCGGTGAAGGTCAGGGTAGCTAGTAAACGGAAACCGATGTTTCCGGCGCCCGTAGCGAAGTCATCAGCCAAGACAGACACTCCGGCACCGGTAGCGGTTGTCACCTTAAGGGACGAAAGCCACACAGAAATGCCCCATCCCTGCAAGGCAGCGAGAGCTACCGTAAAGTAACGGGTATATTGGTTCAGCCTGGCGCGCCCTTCCTGACCTTCCTTCTGAAGCATCTGGATAGCGGGAATCACGGAGCCCATCAACTGGATGATAATGCTCGCGCTGATGTACGGCATGATACCTAGGGCGAAAATAGTCGCTTTAGCGAATGCACCGCCCGTAAAGGAGTCATACAGACCGAACAAATTATTCGAGTTACGGAAGAACTCCGCCAAGACGGCAGAATTCACTCCGGGGATAGTGATGTGTGCGCCAAGGCGATAGATGATCAAGACACCGAGCGTAAAAAGGAGCTTTTTACGCAGGTCTTCAATCTTGAACGCATTAGCGAACGCATCAAGGGCTTTCTTGAGAGCTTCCATTAGACGATCTCGACTTTGCCGCCAGCAGCTTCGATCATGGCCTTGGCCTTTTCGCTGATGGCGTTAACCTTTACATTGATTGCCTTGTCGATGGTACCAAAAGCGAGGACCTTGATAGGCAGTTCGATGTTCTTGATGAAACCCTGGTCAAACATTGCCTGGGCGTCGAAGTCCGTCACGCTGCAAGAAGCGAGCTTCTTGAGGTTAACGATCTGCGTGTCCTTGGCGAAGTGAGACTTGAAGCCACGCTTCGGGATGCGACGGTGGATCGGCATCTGGCCGCCTTCGAAGGCGACGCGACCGGCCTGAGCACTCTTACGAGCGCCGGCACCCTTCTGGCCACGGCCAGCGGTGGTGCCCCAACCGGAACCCGGACCGCGACCAATGCGCTTGCGGCTCTTGCCCTTGGCAGCCTTGCCAGGATTGAGAGTATTGAGTTCCATCTTAGATCTCCTCGACCTTCACCATGTCAGCCACGGCATTGATCATGCCCTGGATGCTGGGGGTCAAAACGTGTTCAACAGACTGTCCGATCTTACGGAGGCCGAGAGCAGCCACGTTAGCGCGGTGCATCGGGAGACGGCGGACAGTACCCTTAATCAAAGTAATACGAACTTTCTTCATCGTGTATTACTCCTTAGGCATTGGCACCGCGGAGAGCGGCGCAGTCCTGTTTGTTCTTCTGAGCCAAGAGACCTTCGAGGCAGGCGCTCACGACAGTGCTCGGGTTGGAAGAACCGTGAATCTTGGTGAGGATGTTGCGCACACCGGCCAGTTCGAGAACGGCACGGGCAGCGGCACCGGCGATAACACCAGTACCCGGGGCAGCCGGCATCAAGAGGATGCGGGTTGCGCCGCTCTTGACTTCGATGTCATGGGGAATGGTGCCGTCGAGGAGCTGCACTTCAACGATGTTACGCTGGGCGGCTTCGGTACCCTTACGGATAGCTTCGGAAACTTCCTTAGCCTTACCGAGACCAACACCGACCTTGCCGTTCTTGTTGCCAACGACAACGAGAGCGGAGAAGGACATACGGCGACCGCCCTTGACGGTCTTAGCGCAACGGTTGATGTGTACAACCTTGTCTTCAAATTCAGAAACTTGAGCTTCGCGTTCCAAAGTGTACCTCACTAGAATTTGAGTCCGCCTTCACGAGCTCCCTCAGCGAGAGCCTGAACGCGACCGTGATAGATGTAACCGCCGCGGTCAAAGACCACGGATTCAATGCCCTTGGACTTCGCGACTTCAGCAATCTGGATACCGAGCTGCTTGCTCTGTTCCGACTTCGTCATTTCACCAAACTTAGCCTGGAATTCCTTGGCAGTCGTGGTGAGCTGGACGAGAGACTTGTTGTTTTCGTCATCGATAATCTGGGCGACCATGTGAGACAAGGAACGGCGAACAGCCAAACGAGGGCATTCTGCAGTTCCGACAACAGACTTGCGCACACGTTCATGGCGTGCGATTCTGGACTGGATTCTTTTCTTAGCAATTGCAGTCATAGTTTACCCTTATTTACCTGTCTTCTTACCTTGCTTACGACGGACAATTTCGCCTTCGTACTTGACGCCCTTGCCCTTATACGGTTCAGGCTTCCTGTACTTGCGGATTTCTGCCGCAGCTTGGCCGACCTTCTGCTTATCGATGCCCTTGATAGAGATCTTCAGCGGGTCAACAGCCTTGAGTTCAACGCCTTCCGGGGCCTTGAAGATAACCGGATGAGAGAAGCCGAGAACCAGGTTGAGGTCCTTGCCCTTCTGTTCCACACGGTAACCAACGCCGACGATTTCGAGCGTCTTCTGGAAACCCTTGGTCACGCCTTCGACCATGTTGGCAACGAGAGCGCGAGTAGTGCCATGGATGGCACGGGTGAACTTCTGATCGTCAGGACGGGAGAAGGAAAGCTGGTTGCCTTCGAGCTTGATTGCAATCAGTTCATGAACGTCGGTCTCGAGCTTGCCGAGAGGACCTTCAACCTTGATGTTCTGACCATTGACGGCGACTTTCACGCCGGCCGGGATATTGATAATAGCTTTACCGATACGGGACATCTTTACCATACCTTTGCGATGACTTCACCACCCACGTTTTCCTTGCGGGCTTCGTGGTCGGTCATCACGCCTTTAGATGTGGAGATGATAGCATAGCCAAGGCCGTTGCGGACGCGCGGAAGCTTAGCAGCGTCGACATAGTGACGCAGACCAGGCGAAGAAATGCGCTGGATGCCCTGGATAGCGGATTCGCCCTTCGTGTAACGGAGGAGGACCTTGAGGATGCCCTGCTTACCGTCATCGACGACGACGAACTTTTTAATGAAACCTTTTTCCTGCAACACGCGAGCGATTTCACGCTTCAAGTTGCTGGCAGGAATGTCCACCACGGGGAGCTTTGCCGAAGCGGCATTGCGGATACGGGTGAGCATATCGGCGATAGGATCTGTCATTGCCATGAGTATACTCTCCTTACCAAGACGACTTTGTGATACCGGGGATTTCGCCGGCGAGTGCCATTTCGCGGAAGCAAATACGGCAAAGGCCAAAGCGGCGCATAAAGGCGTGCGGCCTACCGCAACGCTTGCAACGGTTGTACCCACGAACGGTATACTTCGGAGTACGCTTGCATTTTTCAATCATTCTTTTGCTTGCCATGGTATTACCTTACTTCCTGAAGGGGAGTCCAAGTTCTTCAAGCAGGGCGCGGCCTTCTTCGTCCGTCTTTGCAGAGGTCACGAAGGAGATGTCCATACCGAAGGTACGAGAAATCTTGTCGATGTCGATTTCAACAAAGATCGTCTGTTCCTTGATGCCGAGGGTAAAGTTACCCATGCCATCAAAGCCACGGCGTGCGAGACCACGGAAGTCACGGACACGCGGGAGGTCGATGTTGATGAAACGGAAGAGGAAGTCCCACATGTTGTCGCCGTGCAGGGTGACCTTGGCACCGATGCCGATACCTTCGCGCAGGTGGAACTGGGCGATAGCCTTCTTGGCGTTGGTGACGACAGCCTTCTGACCGGTAATAGCGGTCAGGGTATCAACGGCTTCATCCAGGATCTTGCGGTTAGAGGCGGCAGCGCCGACACCCATGTTGAGCACGATCTTCTGGAGGCGGGGAATTTCCATCACGTTCTTGTAAGCAAACTTCTGCTGCAAGGCCGGAACTACTTTTTCGAGATAAAATTGCTTCATCTGGTTCATGTGTTACCTCTAGATAGCCTTGCCGGACTTGACGCTCACGCGGGAAGCCTTCTTGCCGGCTTCGCGCACGATACGGGTACGGACAGGAGTGTTGCCTTCGAGGAGCATCACGTTGGAAATGTCGATCGGCAGTTCCTTTTCGATGATGCCACCAGTCTGATTGGTCTGAGACGGCTTTTCATGACGCTTGCGGACGTTCACGCCCGAAACGGTCACCTTACCGCCCTTGACACTAATCACGGTGCCGGTCTTGCCCTTGTTGGCACCGGAAATCACCTTGACGTTATCATTCTTCTTGATGTTTGCCATTAGAGAACCTCAGGTGCGAGGGAGATGATCTTCATGTATTTCTTGTCGCGGAGCTCACGAGCCACCGGTCCAAAAATACGGGTTCCACGAGGTTCGCCATCCTTGTTGATGAGAACCACGGCGTTGTCCGAGAAACGGATGAACGTGCCATCCGGACGGGCAATTTCTTTGCGAGTGCGCACAACGACGGCGTCAGCTACGGAACCCTTCTTCACCTTGCTCTGGGGGATTGCGTCTTTGACGGCAACCTTGATGACATCACCGATGCTGGCATAGCGACGGTTGGTGCCACCCAAAACGCGGATGCAGGCGACTTCCTTGGCTCCACTGTTATCGGCCACGACGAGTCTGGTTTCTTCTTGAATCATATTCGCCTTACTCCAAAACGATTATTTCTTCTTAGCTACAATGCGAACGAGGCGCCAGCGCTTCGTTGCAGAGAGCGGACGAGTTTCCATGATTTCCACCAGGTCGCCTTCACCGGCTTCGTTGTTTTCATCGTGAGCCTTGAGCTTCTTGGTGGTGGTCATGATCTTGTTGTACACCGGGTGACGCTTACGGTTTTCAACTACGACGGTGATGGTTTTGTCCATCTTGTCAGAGCTGACGACACCCTGTCTTACCTTACGAAGGTTTCTATCCATTTCCTGCTCCTGCCCGGCTTATGCCTTGGCCTTTTCGGTGAGGATGGTCTTGACCCTAGCGATATCCTTGCGGGTATTGCGGATCGAAGAGGGTTTTTCCAAGTTACCGAGCTTGGCAGCCATACGGTAATTGAACAAATCGAGATTCAACTGAGCCAGTTTTTCCTTGAGCTGGTCAACGCCCAGTTCCTTTAATTCACGTGCCTTCATTAGATCTCCGATTCTTCGATGATTTTGCACTTGAGGGGGAGCTTCTGTGCTGCGACATGGAGAGCTTCCATGGCCAGTTCACGTTCGACACCACCCATTTCGAAAATGATGCGACCCGGGAGGATAACGGCTGCCCAGAATTCGACGGCGCCCTTACCCTTACCCATACGGGCTTCAGCAGGGTGACGGGTAACCGGCTTGTCGGGGAAGACGCGGATCCAAACGCGGCCACCGCGCTTGATCTTACGGGTCATGGCGATACGAGCGGCTTCAATCTGACGAGCAGTCAGCCAGCACTTTTCAAGAGCCTGAATGCCGAATTCGCCGAAGGCGATGGAGTTGCCGCGGGAGGCAATGCCCTTCATGCGGCCTTTCATCTGCTTACGATGTAATGTTCTTTTAGGACTCAGCATAATTACTTCTCTCTCTTGTTATCGTTCATGACGTCCTTGCCAATCTTTTCGCCGTGCATGATCCACACCTTGATACCGATGGCACCATAGACGGTCTTGGCAATGGCAGTCGCGTAATCGATGTCGGCGCGGAGAGTGTGCAGAGGCACGCGGCCTTCGGCATACTTTTCGACGCGGGCAATTTCGGCACCACCGAGGCGGCCACCGCACTGCACCTTGATACCTTCAACGCCCATGCGCATAGCGGACTGGATAGCGCGCTTCATGGCACGACGGAAGGAAATACGCTTTTCGAGCTGACGAGCGATGTTTTCGGCAACCAGCTTGGCATCCGTTTCCGGGCGCTTGATTTCCTGGACGTTAATATAGATTTCTTTACCGGTGAGGAACTGGAGTTCGCCCTTGAGCTTTTCCAATTCTTCGCCCTTACGGCCAATCACGATACCCGGACGGGCGGTAAAGAGGTTCACGTTCACCTTCTTGACGGTGCGTTCGATGCCGACCTTGGAAAGGGAGGCATGTTCAAAACGCTTCATCAAGTAGCGACGGAGCACGATGTCTTCATAAAGAAGATCGGCAAACTTGTCTTCGGCATACCACTTGGATTCCCAGCCGCGGATAACGCCAAGACGAAGACCATTCGGATGAGTTTTCTGACCCATTTTAATTACTCCTTGTTGGCCACAACGACTGTGATGTGAGAGAGCGGCTTTTCGATACGGAAAGCACGGCCCTGGGAACGCGGGTGAATACGCTTCATGATGGTACCACCGTCGGCAGTGATGGTCTTGACGACCAGTTCTTCGGCGGCAACGGCACCAGCGGCCTTCTGCTTGAAGTTAGCGACAGCGGACTTCAGAGCATTTTCGACCAGCGGAGCACCCTTGGTCTGCGTGTGGAGAATAGAAAGCATTGCGAATGCTTCTGCAACGGACTTGCCGCGAACCAGGTCGACAACGCGACGGAGCTTGCGAACGCCGTAACGGACGTTTTTCACTTTAGCAACAGCTTGCATTATTTCTTTCCTCCAGCAGCGGTTTCAGTCTTACGGTGACCGCGGAAAGTGCGGGTCATGGAGAATTCACCCAGCTTGTGGCCGACCATGTTTTCGGTCACGTACACAGGGATGAACTGCTTGCCGTTATAGACGGAGAACGTAAGTCCGACCATATCAGGAATGATGGTGGAACGACGGGACCAGGTCTTGATAGCCTGTTTCTTGTCGGAACCGGCCATCGCCTGGGCTTTGCTCAAAACGTGGGAATCCACGAAAGCACCTTTCTTAAGGGATCTGGACATGAATTAGGCCCTCTTCTGACGACGACGTACGATAAACCTATCGGTACGCTTATTGTTACGAGTTTTGGCACCCTTAGAGTTCTTACCCCAAGGAGAGCACGGATGACGACCACCAGAGGTACGACCTTCACCACCACCAAGGGGGTGATCGACCGGGTTCATAACGACACCACGGACGGACGGGCGAATGCCGAGCCAGCGAGAGCGGCCTGCAGAACCCGAGGATTCATTCATGTGATCGATATTGGAAACCTGACCCACGACGGCGAGGCAATCTTCCGGAATGTAGCGAACTTCGCCACTCGGGAGCTTGACCTGGCAGAGCTTGCCGTCTTTAGCGACGAGTTCTGCACCTGCACCAGCGGAACGAGCGATCTGAGCGCCCTTGCCCGGTTTCATTTCGATGTTGTGGATAATGGTGTTCAGCGGAATATCGCGGAGCGGAATAGCGTTACCGACGCGGAATTCGGCACCTTCGCCAGAATTCAGCACATCACCAACCTTGACGTCAGCCGGAGCGATGATGTAGCAGCGCTTGCCGTTCAGGTACTTGACCAGAGCGATACGAGCGGAACGGTTCGGATCGTATTCGATCGTTTCGACAGTGCAGGGGATGCCAGCGAACTGACGCTTGAAATCGATGATACGATACAGTTTCTTGTGACCACCACCGCGACGGCGGGAGGTGATTTCACCGGCGTTGTTACGGCCGGAGCTACGCTTGATGCCTTCGGTGAGCGGCTTGTACGGCTTTTCCGCAGTGATTTCCTTGCGGTCACCAATCTGCTTGTAGCGCAGCGTCGGGGTAAGCGGGCGATAAGACTTCAGACCCATGATTATACTCCTTCGAACTCGGCAATCTTTTGCCCGGCCTTAAGCGTGATGTAGGCCTTCTTCCAGTTGGACTTCTTGCCGGCGACCATGCCCATACGAACGCGCTTCATCTTGCCGCGGTTGATAAGGGTATTGACGGAATCGACCTTGACACCGAAACGCTTTTCGATAGCGTCCTTGATCTCGGTCTTCGTTGCGGTCTTGGCAACCTTGAATACATACTTGTGCACGTCATTACGCACAGCAGCCATCAAACGGGCAGTAGCTTCGGTAATGTGCGGTGCAACGAGAATTTCGTGAAGTTCACTCATTAGCGGCCTCCTTCCAGTTCGGCGAGAGCTGCCTGGGAGATGACGACGTTGTTGGCGCGAACGATGTCGTAAGTGTTAACATCGGCAACGCGTGCGCAACGGCACCAAGGAATGTTGTTAGAAGACAGGTAAAGGTTCTTGTCAGCTTCGCTCACGAGGAAGAGAGCGTTGCGCTGTTCGAGACCGGCCTTGTTGAGGACAGCGAGGAGATCCTTGGTCTTCGGGGCGTCGAAAGCGAGAGCTTCGAACACCTGCACCTTGCCTTCGGCAGCCTTAGCAGCGAGAGCAGAGCGGAAAGCGATCTTCTTGACCTTCTTGTTCACCTTTTCAAAGTAGTCATGGGACTTAGGACCGTGAGCCTTGGCACCGCGAACCCACACAGCGGAGGTGTTCTGACCGGAACGTGCACGACCCGTGCCCTTCTGCTTCCAAGGCTTCTGACCACCACCGCTAACGGAGGATTTGTTCTTAGCCTGGGCAGTGCCCTGACGATTGTTGTTCAGGATAGCCTTGATGTGCAAGTACATGCAGACCTTGTTGACTTCCTGATCGAACATGGCCGGGAGCTGAATATCATTCTTGAAATCGCCAGTAGCGGCGAAAAGCTTTGCTGTAGCCATTAGTCTTTCCTCACCACGATGATGCTGTTCTTTGCACCGGGAACTGCGCCGCGGACAAAGATCAGGTTGCGGTCGCCGTCAACCTTGACGACCTGGAGGTGCTTCACGGTCACTTTCTTGTTACCGAACTGACCGGCCATACGCTTGCCCGGGAAAACGCGGCCCGGATAAGAGTGAGCGGACGTACCACCCGGTTCGCGCATGTTGTGCGTACCATGGGAACGAGGACCGCTGTGGAAGTTATGGCGCTTGATGGTACCGGAGAAGCCGTGACCCTTGGAGAGGCCAGAGACATTCACCATCTTCACATCGGCGAAGTCAGCTGCACCGAATTCCTTGCCAACCGGCCAGGCTTCGAGATCAGCGACATCGAATTCAGCGAGGTGTTCACGAACAGCGACATCAGCCTTCTTGAAGTGGCCGATTTCAGCCTTGTTGGCGCGCTGTTCTTTCTTGAGACCAAAGCCGATCTGGACAGCAGTGTAGCCGTCCTTCTCTTCTGTCTTATGGCAAACGACCACGCACGGACCGGCTTCGAGAACCGTGACAGGGACGCGTTCGCCCTGTTCCGTGAACACTTGGGTCATTCCCAATTTCTTTGCGAGAATACCGTTCATTGTTATTAAACCTTAATTTCGACTTCAACGCCTGCCGGCAAGTCAAGTTTCATGAGGGAATCTACAGTCTGCGGCGTAGCATCAAGGATGTCGATCAGACGCTTGTGCGTACGGGATTCGAACTGTTCACGGGAAGTCTTGTCGATATGCGGAGAGCGAATCACCGTATACTTCTGGATCTTCGTCGGAAGAGGGATGGGGCCGGCAATGCGTGCCCCAGTGTTCTTAGCTGTATTCACGATGTCTTGAGCGGAGCGGTCGATCATACGATGGTCGAAGCTCTTCAAGCGAATACGAATGCGTTCACCAGCCATGATAATTCCTTACTTGATGATTTCGGTTACGGAGCCAGCGCCAACGGTACGGCCACCTTCGCGGATTGCGAAGCGGAGCTGCTTTTCCATTGCCACCGGGGCGATCAGGTTCACGTGGATGGTCACGGTGTCACCCGGAGTCACCATTTCGACACCTTCCGGAAGCTGGATCGTGCCAGTCACGTCGGTGGTGCGGAAGTAGAACTGAGGACGGTAGCCGTTCATGAACGGAGTGTGACGGCCGCCTTCGTCCTTGGTAAGAACGTAGATTTCAGCCTTGAATTCGGCATGCGGGGTGACGGACTTCGGGGCTGCGAGCACCTGGCCGCGGCTGACGTCCTTCTTTTCTGCGCCGCGGAGGAGCAGACCGACGTTGTCGCCTGCCTGGGCGTCGTCGAGGAGCTTGCGGAACATTTCAACGCCGGTGACCACGTATTCGGCAGTTTCGCCGAGACCGACGCGTTCGACCTTGTCGTTCAGGTGGACGACGCCGCGTTCGATACGACCGGTGGCGACGGTGCCACGACCGGTGATGGTGA
>NZ_MWQL01000024.1:0-36369 GCF_002210325.1 Fibrobacter sp. UWB1 | reverse complement strand
TCACCATCACCGGTCGTGGCACCGTCGCCACCGGTCGTATCGAACGCGGCGTCGTTCACCTGAACGACAAGGTCGAACGCGTGGGTCTCGGCGAAACCGCCGAATACGTCGTTACCGGCGTTGAAATGTTCCGCAAGCTCCTCGACGACGCCCAGGCTGGCGACAACGTCGGTTTGCTCCTCCGCGGCGCAGAAAAGAAGGACATCCGCCGCGGCCAGGTGCTCGCAGCCCCGAAGTCCGTGACCCCGCACGCCGAATTCAAGGCAGAAATCTACGTTCTGACGAAGGACGAAGGTGGCCGTCACACGCCGTTCATGAACGGCTACCGTCCGCAGTTCTACTTCCGCACCACCGACGTGACTGGCACGATCCAGCTGCCGGAAGGTGTCGAAATGGTGACTCCGGGTGACACCGTGACCATCCACGTGAACCTGATCGCCCCGGTGGCAATGGAAAAGCAGCTCCGCTTCGCAATCCGCGAAGGTGGCCGTACCGTTGGCGCTGGCTCCGTAACCGAAATCATCAAGTAATCGGATAATAAAATGCCCAGAGAACTCATCACGCTCGAATGCACCGAATGCAATCAGCGCAACTATGACTGCGACAAGAACAAGCGTCTTCATCCCTCCCGCGTGGAGTACAAGAAGTACTGCCCGTTCTGCCGCAAGCATACTGTTCACAAGGAAACCAAGTAAGGAAGTCCGAATAGGTCGGTAGCTCAATTGGTAGAGTCACGGTCTCCAAAACCGTTGGTTGGGGGTTCGAGTCCCTCCCGACCTGCTCACTTCCTGGAGTCATTATGCGCAAGATCCAGCAATATGTCAAGGAATCCATCGAGGAACTGAAGAAAGTTACTTGGCCTACTTGGGAAGAACTTAAGGGTTCGACTTTGGTAGTGATGCTTTTCAGCGTCATTATGGGTCTGTACATTGCCGGACTCGACGTTGGTTTCTCTTGGATCATTGACAAAATTATGGGAAGAGGTTAATGTATGCTTTGGTATGCCATTCACACCTTTTCCGGTCAAGAAAACAACATTAAGAAACGTATCGAGCAGATGATTGAACGCGAAGGCGTTCAGGAAAAGTTCGGCCGTATCATTGTTCCGACCCGCGAAGTGGTTTCCACCGTTCGCGGTCGTCGTCATGTATCGGTGCAGAACGCAATGCCCACTTACGTTTTCATCGAAATGGTGCTGGACGAGCTCACCCAGCATTTGGTGATGAACATCAATGGCGTCACCCATTTCTTAGGAATGACACCCACCAAGAGGGTGGCTATTCCTTTACAACAGAGCGAGGTCGATCGTCTTCTTGGAGTTGATCCTAGTGGCTCCGCGGAAGGCGAGATCCAAAATCCGTACACAATTGGCGAAAATGTCCGCATCAAGGAAGGTCCTTTCAAGGACTTTGTGGGCGTCGTAGACGAGATTATGGAAGACAAGACCAAGATCAAGGTCATGGTCACGGTCTTCGGTCGTTCTACGCCTGTCGAACTCTCCTACAACCAGGTAGAATCCGACATCGCTTAAGACTACGGTTTTGAAACGGAGATAACACAGTGGCAAAGAAAATCACAGGTTATATTAAGCTCCAGATTCCTGCAGGCGCCGCAAACCCGGCTCCTCCGGTGGGTCCCGCCCTTGGTCAGAAGGGTGTGAACATCATGGAATTCTGCAAGCAGTTCAACGCTAAGACCCAGAACGACAAGGGCATGATTATCCCGGTCGTTATCACGGTCTATGCCGATAAGAGCTTTACCTTCATCACGAAGGTATCGCCGGTTCCGGCCCTCATCAAGAAGGCTGCCGGCATTGAAAGCGGCTCTGGCGAACCCAACCGTAAGAAAGTTGGTAAGCTCACCAAGGCCCAGGTCCAGGATATCGCCCAAAAGAAGATGCCGGATCTAAACACAATCGACCTCGAAGCCGCTATGCGCATGGTCGCGGGTACTGCTCGCTCCATGGGTGTTGAAGTGGTTGACTGAGGCAGGTAATTCACCGTTACGTATCTGACAGGAAACACCATGTTCAGAGGAAAAAAATACAAGAAGATTGCTGAAAGCATCGACCGTAACAAGGCTTACGATCTTGCCGAAGCAGTCCAAATCCTTAAAAAGTCCGAATTGAAGTTCGACCAGACGGTCGAAATCCACTTCAATCTCGGTGTGGACCCAAAACATTCCGACCAAGTGGTTCGTGGCACTGTCGTGCTGCCGCATGGTACCGGTCGTCAGGTCCGCGTCTTGGTTTTCTGCAAGGACAATAACCTTGAAGTTGCAAAGAACGCAGGCGCAGACTACGCTGGTGGTGCTGACTTGGTTCAGAAGATTCAGGAAGGCTGGCTGGACTTTGATTCCGTCGTTGCTACTCCCGACATGATGCCGGTGATTAGTAAGGTCGCTAAGGTCCTCGGTCCTCGCGGTTTGATGCCTTCTCCGAAGGCCGGCACGGTTACGGTTAACGTGGCCCAGACGGTTAAGGAACTCAAGGCTGGTAAGATTCAGTACCGCGTTGACAAGGGCGCCAACGTCCATGCCCCCGTAGGCAAGCTCTCCTTCGGCGTCGACCAGCTGGTTGAAAACACCAAGGCTGTGATCGATTCCGTTGTCAAGAACAAGCCTCAATCTTCTAAGGGCACCTACATTAAGAGCCTTACGTTGTCTGCAACGATGGCTCCGGGCATCAAACTTGATATGGCACTGACGCGATAGGAGACACCATGAAAGCTGTAGTTAAAAAACAACAGACTGTGGACGCGCTCGTCGAGTCCTTCAATGGCGCTACCGCCGTTTATCTGCTCAATTATCAAGGCATGACCGTAGAAAAGGACAATGCCCTTCGCAAGGCACTCGCATCTAAGGGTGTGAAGTACCACGCTGTGAAGAACACTCTTCTCAAGCGCGTGCTCGCTGCTCTTAAGGTCGAAGGTCTCGACGATTTGCTGACCGGCGCAACTTCTGTGATGGTCGGCTTCGAAGAAGATCCGCTTCTGCCTGCTCGCGAAATTGAAGCATTCCACAAAGCAAACCCCGATTTCTTGGTTGCCAAGAGCGTGTACCTTGATGGCAAGGCGATGCCTGGCTCCGAAGTCGTGAACCTCTCCAAGATCCCGGATCGTAAGGGCATGATCGCTCAGATCGTCTCCATCGCTCTCGGACCTGGCTCCACGATCGCCGGTCAAATCAAGACACTCCAGGAAAAGCTGGAAAAAGAATCGGGCTCCGAAGCTGCTCCCGAAGCCGCTGCGGAAGCTTAACAACAAACCACAAACCAAAAAATTTAAACGGAATAATCGGAGAAACACATCATGGCAACTGATATCAAGGCACTGGGCGATCAAATCGTTGGTCTTACCCTTCTCGAAGCCAAGGCTTTGGCTGACTACCTTAAAGAAACCCACGGCATCGAAGCTGCTGCCGGTGGCGCCGTCGTAATGGCCGCCGCTGCTGCCGCTCCTGCTGAAGAAAAGACTGAATTCGACGTGATCCTCGTCGAATGCGGCGCTAAGAAGATGGACGTCCTCAAGGCTGTCCGCGCCATCACCGGTCTGGGCCTCAAGGAAGCTAAGGACCTGGTCGAAAAGGCCAACAGCGTGGTTAAGGAAGCAATGCCGAAGGCCGACGCTGAAAAGCTCAAGAAGGACCTGGAAGATCTCGGAGCAAAGGTCGCTCTGAAGTAATGCTTTCACTTCATTGACTTATTATATGCCAACTGCCTGCACTGTATGTGCGGGCTTTTGGTGTATAATGTTTGTCACTATTTTTTGCTATTTTTAGATAAAAAAGCTCTTCACCGGATGAGGTATTTCAAATGACCACGGAGCGAAAAAGCTATTCCTCCAATAAGTTCCAGCTGGAACTCCCGTACCTGATCGAAGTCCAGAAGGCTTCGTACGAGCAATTCCTCCAGAAGGAAATCTCGCCAGAAAAACGTCTCAAGGTAGGGCTGGAACGCGTGTTCCAGGATATTTTCCCGATCACTGACGTCAAGGGTCTTTATTCCCTTAATTATGAAGGTTATTATTTCGGTATCCCGAAGTACAGCATCCCCGAATGCCGTGAGCGTGGCCTCACGTATTCCATGGAGCTTTACGCCACTCTTTCTCTTCAGATTTTCGAAGAAGATGGCGAAGACCGCAAGCTCAAGGAAGAAGTCAAGAACGACGTCCTTATTTGCGAACTCCCGATCATGACTGAAAACGGTACGTTCATCGTCAATGGCGCTGAACGCGTTGTCGTTTCCCAGTTGCACCGTTCCTACGGTATTAGCTTTGACGAAGAACTCCAGCCCAGCGGCCGCTCCGATTACAAGAGCCGTATTATTCCGCACCGTGGTGCCTGGGTGGAATTCAATACCGAAGGCGACACCCTTTACCTCATCATCGACCGCAAGAAGAAGCTCGCCGCAACGACCATGCTCCGCTGCATCGGTTTCGAAACGACTCAGGAAATCCTGAAGCTGTTCTACAAGAAGAGCGAAGAAGTTTCCGTTAGCGACCTCTCCAAGGAATTTGACGAAAATGGCGTTTGCGTCCTCATCGACCGCATCATTTTCGAAGATGTGATCGACAAGGATTCCGGCGAAGTTATCGTTCACGCGAACGACGTGATCGACGAAAAGAAGCTCGAATGCCTCATTGAAAACAAGGTGGAAACGGTTGTGCTCCTCTCCAAGGACGAAGACAACCTCCTCATCCACTACACCCTCGCTGCCGACAAGTCCAAGTCCCGCGAAGACGCCCTCAAGGCTATCTACTCCGTGACCCACCAGCAGCAGGACGAAGCTCCGGATATGCGCACTGCCGAACTTTACTTCGACAGCCAGTTCATTTCCGACCCGCACAAGTATGATCTCGGCGAAGTTGGCCGTTATCGCTTGAACGCTAAGATTTACAGCAAGCCCGAAATCTTGAAGGTCCTCGAAGAACAGGGCGACGAATTCAAGATTCCGTCCCTCACCACGATGACCATGAGCAAGGCCGACTTCCTTGCCATCATCGAATACATGGTTGGCCTCTACAGCGATACCGAAGGTTACACCCTCGACGATATCGACCACTTGGGCAACCGTCGTACCCGTTCCGTGGGCGAACTCCTTGCTAACCAGATTTCCGTGGGCCTTTCCCGTATGTCTCGCGTCATCCGCGAGAACCTGAACCTCCACGGCGAAGACGAACAGACCACTCCGCGCGACCTCGTGAATACCCGTATGGTCAGCTCCACGGTGCAGTCCTTCTTCGGTTCTTCTCAGCTTTCCCAGTTCATGGACCAGATGAACCCGCTTTCTGAACTTACTCACAAGCGTCGTCTTTCCGCTCTCGGTCCTGGCGGTCTTTCCCGCGAACGCGCAGGCTTCGAAGTCCGTGACGTGCACTACACGCACTACGGCCGTCTCTGCCCGATCGAAACACCGGAAGGCCCGAACATCGGTCTTATCAACTCCCTCGCATCTTTCGCCGTGGTGAACCACTTCGGCTTTATCGAAACCCCGTACCGTATTGTGGGTCTCATTGACTTCAAGGATGCCAAGGGCAACATTGTGAAGATTCCGGAAGCCAAGTGGCACTTCGGTATCTTCAAGGCTTTCGTGCATGACCCGCACCTCTTCCTGGAACTCGAACTTTCCAAGAAGCAGATCGATTCCGTGCGCATGAACCTCGACATCAAGCAGCGCGACCTTTTCGAAGGTTTCGTGAACAAGGTGTTTGCGTTCAAGGATGCCGAAGGCAACGTGACTTACTACCGTAACGGTTTCACCGTCGATGATTTTGGCGGCAAGGCCGACTACGAACAGGTGGGCACTGTGGTCGAACAGATCGTGTCTGACTACATCACCTTCCTCACCGCCGACGAAGAAGACGCTTTCAAGGTGGCTCCGGCTTCTACCGAACTCACCGATGACAACCGCTTCAAGGGCGACATGGACGGCTACGTGATCGTCCGCGACAAGAGCGAATACCCGCACCTCATGCGCCAGGACAGCTTCGCTCTCGACGATACCGAAACCGAACGCATTGACCTCATGGACGTGGCCCCGATGCAGATCGTGTCTGTGGCTGCAGGCCTTATCCCGTTCCTCGAACACGATGACGCTAACCGTGCATTGATGGGTTCCAACATGCAGCGCCAGGCGGTGCCTCTGCTCCGCGCCGAAGCTCCGATCGTGGGTACGGGTCTCGAACGCCGCGCCGCACTCGACTCGGGTACGGTCGTCCGCGCCAAGCACGACGGTAAGGTGACCTTCGTCGATGCACGCAACATCACCGTGCAGCGTGGCAACATGGTCGACGGCAACTTCGTGCCGCTCACCGGTCTCGGCGAAGACTACGAATTCCTCGGCAAGGATCCGATTGACAACTACGTTCTGCGCAAGTTCGAACGTTCCAACCAGGATTCCTGCATCAACCAGAAGCCTATCGTTGACGTGGGCGACTTCGTCAAGGCTGGCGATGTGCTCGCTGACGGTGTGTCTACCGACCACGGCGAACTGGCTCTCGGTAAGAACATCTTGATCGGCTTCCTCCCCTGGAACGGTTACAACTACGAAGACGCCGTTATTATTTCGGAAGAACTCGCCATCAAGGATACCTTTACTTCTATCCATATTGAAGAATACGAATTGGAAGTCCGCGACACCAAGCGCGGTCCGGAAGAACTCACCCGCGAAATCCCGAACGTCGGCGAAGATGCTTTGCGCAACCTCGACGAAAACGGCGTGATCCGCGTGGGTGCCGAAGTTTCCGCTGACGATATCCTCGTCGGTAAGGTGACTCCGAAGGGCGAAACTGAACTCTCTCCGGAAGAACGTTTGCTCCGCGCTATCTTCGGCGAAAAGGCCGGCGACGTGCGCGATTCTTCTCTGAAGGCTCCTCCGGGAATGAAGGGCGTCGTGCTCGAAACCCGTATCTTCAGCAAGAAGGACAAGGCCGACAAGAACAGCAAGGAAAAGGATCAGGAAACGATCAACGAAATCCGTTCCAACTTCCAGGCCCAGATCGACAAGATCAAGGCTTCTTGCTCCGAACACTTGTTCGAACTCTTGGGCGGCAAGGCTGCCGGTAAGGTCATGGACAACGAAACCCATGAACTCCTGATCCGCGAAGGCCAGACTTATACTGAACAGAACCTCTCCGTCATCGATGTGACGAAGGTTTCTCCGGCTTCCACTTTCGTGGTCGGCGACGACGAACTCCAGGAAAAGGTTCTTTCGCTCGTGCTCGTTGCACGCGACAACCTGGATACGCTTACCCGTACCATGGAAAAGGAAATCGACAAGGTCACTAAGGGTGACGAACTCAAGCCGGGCGTGCTCAAGAGCGTGAAGGTCTACATCGCCAAGAAGCGTTGCCTCTCTATCGGTGACAAGATGGCAGGTCGTCACGGTAACAAGGGTGTGGTCTCCAAGATCGTGCCTGTCGAAGACATGCCGTTCACCGAAGATGGTCGTCCGCTCCAGATTCTTCTGAACCCGCTGGGCGTGCCTTCCCGTATGAACATCGGTCAGGTGCTCGAAGTCCACTTGGGCTGGGCTGCCAAGACCCTCGGTTTCAAGGTTTCCACTCCGGTGTTCGACGGTGCCAAGTTCGAAGACATCTGCAAGGAACTCGAAAAGGCTTACCAGAAGAACCCGATCGTGAACTACGAAATGGATCCGGACAACAACAAGATTATCGGTAAGGCAAAGCTCTATGACGGCCGTACCGGTGAAGCTTTCTTGAACCCGGTTACTATCGGTTACATGTACTACCTGAAGCTCGGTCACTTGGTGGACGACAAGATCCACGCCCGTTCTATCGGTAGCTACGCGCTCGTGACGCAGCAGCCTCTTGGCGGTAAGAGCCAGTTCGGTGGCCAGCGCTTCGGTGAAATGGAAGTGTGGGCTATGGAAGCTTACGGTGCCGCTTACACGCTGCAGGAACTCCTCACCGTCAAGTCTGACGACGTGCAGGGCCGTTCCAAGGTGTACGACGCTATCGTGCACGGCCAGAACACTCCGAAGCCGGGTGTTCCTGAATCCTTCAACGTTATGATCCGCGAAGTTCGTTCTTTGGGTCTCAATATTCAGACCAATGGAGATAAGTAATATGGTCGAAGAAATTGAACGCGACAATTCTGGCGATATTTCGATTCACCTCGCCGCTCCGGAAATGATCCGCAGCTGGTCCCATGGTGAAGTGACCAAGCCCGAAACCATCAACTACCGTTCCTTCAAGCCTGAAAAGGATGGTCTTTTCTGCGAAAAGATCTTTGGACCGGTGAAGAACTGGGAATGTAACTGCGGTAAGTTCAAGCGTATCCGTTACAAGGGTGTCGTTTGCGACCGTTGCGGCGTGGAAGTGACTCACTCCAACGTGCGCCGTAAGTACATGGGCCACATTGAACTTGCTATTCCTCTGACTCACACCTGGTTCGTCCGTAACCAGCCGTGCGTCATTGGCGCTCTGTTGAACCTTTCCACCAAGGATCTCGACAACATCATCTATTACGAAAAGTATGTTGTGATCGATCCGGGTGACGCTGACCTCGAACCGAATGCCTTGATCGATGAAGCCCAGTACCAGGACCTCACCAACGAAGGCCGTACGTTCGACGCCAAGATGGGTGCCTCCGCTATCAAGCAGCTGCTTGACCGCGTGGACCTCACCGCCCTTTCTGCAGAACTCCGCACTCAGGCTATGTCCAAGTCCAAGACCAAGCAGGAAGACGCTTTGAAGCGTCTCAAGGTCGTGGATTCCTTCCTCAAGTCTCAGCGCGACAGCTTCCGTAGCTACTACGAAGATCCTGTCAAGGCCATGAAGGCCGACAGCCAGCAGCCCTGGCTCCGTGGCCTCGCCGAAGCCGTTGCCGAATTCAAGGCTAACTACGAAGCCAAGCACGACAACTTTGTGGTTGCCGACGCTTACGAAGAATTCCGCAAGATGTACCCGAGCGAAGCACGCCTTCTCGCTAACCAGCCGTCCTGGATGATTCTCGACGTGCTTCCGGTGATTCCGCCTGATCTTCGTCCGCTCGTACCGCTCGAAGGCGGCCGTTTCGCAACGTCCGACTTGAACGAACTTTATCGCCGCGTCATCAACCGTAACAACCGTTTGAAGAAGTTGATTGACCTCCGTGCGCCGAACGTGATTCTCTGCAACGAAAAGCGTATGTTGCAGGAAGCCGTTGACCAGCTGTTCGACAGCGGCCGTCGCACTGCCCGTACGGGTTCTGCACGTCCGATGAAGAGCCTCGCCGAACTCCTGAAGGGTAAGCAGGGCCGCTTCCGTATGAACTTGCTCGGTAAGCGCGTGGACTACTCCGGTCGTTCCGTGATCGTGGTGGGCCCGGAACTCCGCATGCATCAGTGCGGTCTGCCGAAGCGCATGGCTCTCGAACTTTACAAGCCGTTCATCATCCACCGTTTGGAAGAAGAAGGTATCGTTTATACCCTCAAGTCCGCTAAGAAGTACGTGGACGCCGAACGTCCGGAAGTGTGGGATATCCTCGAAGAAATTATCGAAGACCACCCGGTGATGTTGAACCGTGCCCCGACGCTTCACCGTCTGGGTATCCAGGCGTTCTACCCGCGCTTGATCGAAGGTAACGCAATCCGCCTCCACCCGTTGGTCTGTACTGCATTCAACGCAGACTTCGACGGTGACCAGATGGCATGCCACCTTCCGCTGTCTTTCGAAACGCAGCTCGAATGCCGCGTTCTCATGCTCTCTTCGAACAACATTCTTCACCCGGCTTCCGGTCAGCCGATCGCTGTCCCGGGTCAGGATATCGTGCTTGGTCTGTACTACTTGACCAAGCCGCGTCCGGCTCGTAAGGGTGAAGGCATGCACTTCTTCGATTCTGCCGAAGCCGTGCGCGCTTACGAAAACGGTGTTGTCGATCTGAACGCAATCGTTTACTTGAAGCTTAAGGCTGGTCAGAAGATTTACATGGGCGCCCTCGAAAAGGATGCCGTGTGCCTCCGCGAATCTGCCGACGATAACGGCAATATCGAACAGGCTGTCAAGGCTGGCGAAAAGATCAAGTTCCTTACCCTTAAGGAAGACAATGTTATCAAGACGACCGTCGGTCGTATCATCTTTAACGAATTTGTTCCGAAGGAACTTGGCTACGCCAACGAAACCTTCGGCAAGAAGGTGATTGCGAAGTCCATTGACGACCTGTACCGCCGCACCGGTAACCGCGTGACCGTGGATTACCTGGATGACCTGAAGGCCAACGGTTACAAGTGGGCTACCCGCGCCGGTTCTTCTGTGGCTATCGCCGAAATGGTGATTCCGAAGGAAAAGCAGGAAATGCTCGACAAGGCTGCCGAACAGGTTTCCCGCATCCGTAGCCTCTATGAAGACGGTGTGATTACCGACGGTGAACGTTATAACCAGACCATTGACGTGTGGTCCAAGACGACCTCCGAAGTTGCTGCCAAGCAGTGGGACTTGCTCTCCAGCGACCGTGACGGCTTCAACCCGGTTTACATGATGGCCGACTCCGGCGCTCGTGGTAGCCGTGAACAGATTAAGCAGCTGTCCGGTATGCGTGGTTTGATGCAGAAGCCGATCAAGCAGCTCGGTGGTCAGGAAGTTATTGAAAACCCGATTAAGTCCTGCTTCCGTGAAGGCTTGAACGTGATGGAATACTTCATCTCGTCTCACGGTGCTCGTAAGGGTTTGGCAGATACCGCTCTTAAGACGGCTGACGCTGGTTACTTGACTCGTCGTCTCGTGGACGTGGGCCAGGACCTCGTGATTACCGAAGAAGACTGCGGTACCACGAATGGTATTGAAGTGTCCGCATTCAAGGACGGCGACGATACCGTGATCGCTCTTGAAGAACGTCTCCTCGGTCGTGCTCCGGTGGACGACATCAAGCACCCGGTGACTGGCGAAGTGATCGTCAAGGCCGGCGAACTCGTGACCGAACGCGATCTTCCGAAGATCTCCGCTACGGGTCTTGAACACATCAAGATGCGTTCCGTGCTCACCTGCGATTCCCGCAATGGTGTCTGCTCCAAGTGCTATGGCCGTATGCTTGCTTCCGGTCGTCCGGTTGACCTGGGCGAAGCCGTGGGTGTGCTCGCTGCACAGTCCATCGGTGAACCGGGTACGCAGCTTACCCTCCGTACCTTCCACATCGGTGGTGCTTCTTCTCGTCTTACTGTCGAAAGTGACAAGAAGGCAACCGTCGATGGCCACATCGAACTCGAACAGGTCGAAACTGTTGAACACGAAGGCCAGAAGGTCGTTACCAGCCGCATGGCTGAACTCGTTATCTTTGACAAGACCGGCATCAACAAGGGTCGTTACCAGATTCCGTACGGCTCTATCCTCCATGTCGAAAACGGCGCCACTGTTACAGTTGGCCAGGTAATGTTCGAATGGGATCCGTATAACAGCCCGATTATCAGTAACGTTTCTGGTAAGGTTGTTCTTACGGACATGGTTGAAAACCGCACCTACCGTTCCGAAACTGACGAAGTCACTGGCGTGGAAACCTGGACCGTGATTAGCGACAAGCAGCACGGCAAGAAGGACCTCCACCCGGCAGTTACCATCGTTGATTCTTCTAACACGAAGATTGGTAACTACATGCTTCCGGACGGCGCTATCCTTACCGTTAAGGCTGGCGAAATGGTGAGCGTCGGTCAGACTGTTGCAAAACTTCCGCGCGCTGCCGGTAAGACCCGCGATATTACGGGTGGTCTTCCGCGCGTGGCCGAACTCTTCGAAGCTCGCGTTCCGAAGAACAAGGCGTTCATCGCTCCGATCGACGGTCTGGTCGAAAAGATCGAAGAAGTCCGCAACAACCAGGTAGTTTATATTAAGATGGATGACCAGGAAGAGAAAGTGCTGGTTCCCCGCGGCGTCCATCTGGCGGTCAACGAAGGTGACCGTGTCCACATTGGTCAGAAGATCAGTGAAGGCAGCGTGGATCCCCACGATATCCTCGACGTCCTTGGTCCTGAAGAGGTCCAGCGTCACTTGGTGAACGAAATCCAGGCGGTGTACCGCCTGCAGGGTGTGGCTATCGCAGATAAGCACATCGAATGTATCGTCCGCCAGATGATGCGTAAGGTGAAGGTCAAGGATTCCGGAGACTCCGAACTGCTTCCGGGCGAAGAAATTTCCAAGGCCCGTCTCCGCGCAGAGAACGACCGCTTGGTCGCACTCGGCAAGACTCCGGCGACCTTCACGCCGATGCTCCTTGGTATCACGAAGGCATCCTTGGCGACAGACAGCTTCATTTCTGCCTGCTCGTTCCAGGAGACCACCAAGATCCTTACCCGCGCTTCCATCGAAGGTAGCGTCGACCCGCTCCTGGGTCTTAAGGAAAACGTGATTATGGGTCGTCTTATTCCGTGCGGTACTGGCGCACGCCACCTGAGGAACGTCCAGGTGGTGGATGCCGATGCCGAACTGGATGCCGCGGCTCGGCCTATGGGTATCCAGGGCGATTACACCGAATCCGACGATAGCGCCATCCAGATGCTGGATAACGAAATCGGTATCAATGACGAGGAAGATTCGGATAATTAACCCGAGATACTTGAAAAAAATTGGAAAAGAAACTATATTTGCACTCCAAAATCTAGGAGATTAACAGTGCCAACTATTCAACAGCTCGTCCGCAACGGACGTGAACAGATCAGCAACAAGACCGCTTCCGTGGCCTTGAAGTCCTGCCCCCAGAAGCGCGGTGTTTGCACCCGCGTGTACACCAGCACCCCGAAGAAGCCGAACTCCGCTCTTCGTAAGATCGCCCGTGTGCGTCTTTCCAACAAGATGGAAGTGACCGCATACATCCCGGGTGAAGGCCACAACCTCCAGGAACACTCCATCGTGCTTATCCGCGGTGGTCGTGTGAAGGACGTCCCCGGTGTTCGTTACCACATCATCCGTGGTACTTTGGATACCCAGGCTGTGAACGGTCGCCAGAACGGCCGCTCCAAGTATGGTGTTAAGAAGAAAGGTGCCGCTCCGGCCAAGAAGTAAGGAAGGTAGAATATGTCTAGAAGAAGAAAGGCTCTCCATCGCTCCATCCTCCCGGATCCGCGTTACAAGTCCACGCTCGTTACCGAACTCGTCGGTGTCGTGCTGAAGCAGGGCAAGAAGACCATCGCTGAACAGATCGTCTATACCGCTCTCGAAAACCTCGGCCAGAAGCTCGAAGGTCCGGAAACTCCGCTTGAAAAGTTCGAACTCTGCCTCGAAAACATCAAGCCGCGTCTCGAAGTGAAGTCCCGCCGTATCGGTGGTGCCAACTACCAGGTTCCGATGGAAGTTGCACCGGACCGCGCCAAGGCCCTCGCTCTCCGCTGGCTCCTCGATGCAGCCCGTAACCGCAACGAAGCCAACATGGCTGACCGCCTTGCTGCAGAACTCGTTGCCGCCAAGAACGGTGAAGGCAACGCTGTCCGCAAGAAGAACGACACGCACAAGATGGCCGAAGCCAACAAGGCTTTCGCACACTTCCGTTTCTAATTCTTGCATTAGCACGGAATTATCCTAGAGGGAAGGCTCGCTGTAAACAGCGAGCCTTTTCTGTTTTGTGCAGTTAGGGTTTGCCGGAACACATACGTAGACTAAAATTCTAACACAAAAATGCCGAAATTTTGCGTAATTAGGCGTTTAAAACCGTACAACGCAAATAGTTGGACTTTTATTGCTTTTGTATACAGCGGGATTTATCTTTGCGGTAAAGGGTAAAAACAAAACACTTATGGGAGTGAAAATGAAAAAACACCTGAAATCCTTTGCCGGCATTTTGGCATCTGCCGCTTGCCTTGGCGCATTCGCGACCACCACATCGATGGCTGCAGAAACCTACGCGGGAACCTTCTTTGACGAAAACGGAGCCTATTACGGTCCGGATTGCGACAAGGATAAAAACTATTCCGGTGCTTATTACACGGGTAATTACGAAAGCCCGTTCAAGAAGATTTTGGGCAAGACTGACGCCGAAATTCAGGAAAAGATGGATGCCCTCTGGAATCATTACTTTAAGGGTGATGATAATTCCAAGGTTTATTATGACAGGGGTAGCGAAGCCTACATCAAGGACATCAACAACAACGACGTCCGCTCCGAAGGCATGTCCTACGGTATGATGATTGCCGTGCAGACGGGTCACAAAGAAGAATTCGACAAGCTCTGGAACTGGGCGAAGAACCACATGTGGCATAAAAGTGGCGGCTGGGACGGCTATTTCGCATGGCAGCGTAACGACAGCGGTACTGGTGGCGATGACAACTGCGCACCCGATGGCGAAATGTACTTTATGATGTCTTTACTTTTCGCAGCCAACCGCTGGAACGACAGCAAGTACATGGAAGACGCCCAGTACATCTTGAAAAAGATGTGGGACAACGGCCAGCATAGCCTTTTCAACCCGCAACACTATGTGATTACATTCCAGCCGCAGGGTAACGAAAACAACTTCTCCGACCCGTCTTACGACTTGCCGGCATACGTCGATCTTTTCGCCCGTTGGTCCACCTCCAATCAGGATAAGTGGAGCAAGGCTGCAAAGGCTACGCGCGATCATTTGTACAAGTCCTCTAACACGAAGTCCGGCTTGTTCAGCGACTATAACAACTTTGACGGAACCCCGCACGGCGTAAGCTACAATGGTAACGCCGAAAAGTACATGTACGACGCCATGCGCTGCGCTATGAACTTCGGTATGGACTACTACCTGTTCGGTGTGGATTCTGCTCGTCAAGAAGAAATGGCCCGCCGCATTATCGATTTCTTTGAAAAGGATGGCTACAAGCACGCCCGCTTTAACTGGGATGGCTCTAATCCGCAGGAACAGTATACGCAGGGCGAAGCTGGTGCAAATGCGGTTGCTGCCATGGCTTTGATTAATGATTCCAAGTACGATGCCGCCGTCAAGAAAAACTTGGAGTTGGCATGGGATACTAAGTTCATGACCGGTCAGTACCGCTACTACGATGGCCTGGTGCATTACCTTGCCATGCTCCACTTGAGCGGCACCTTCAAGATTTGGAAGCCGAAGCCGACTGTCGAATCCGAAGAAAAGACCATTAACGAAACCGAAATCAACGGCGTGACCTATAACGACGGCGACAAGATCGATTACTTCGAAGGTTGCAAGCTTTACAAGGCGACCATCAAGGCTGCCGCCCAGACTGGCCCGGGTAATGATTCTACTGTTACCACCCCTGATTCCACCGTTACCAACCCGGATTCTACGATTGCAATTCGTACAACCGTTGCCATGAACAATAATGTTCGCGTGTGGTCCACCAACAGCGCAATCGTTATTGAAAACGCACCGGCAGGCACCAAGTATACGGTCACTGACCTCAACGGTCGCGTGCTCTCGGCATCGAAGACTGCGACTTCGACCCAGGAAGTCCGCCTCGCCAAAACGGGCCCGATGCTTGTCATTGTCGGCAACAAGGCATACAAGGTCGTGAAATAGTAAAGCTTCTATTTAAGGCTTGTATATAAAAAGTCCCGGAAGGAAAATCTTCCGGGACTTTTGCTTTTGTGGATTGGTTATTTCTGTATGTGGAGCCTGTATACGCCTTGCATGTGGGTGCTGGGAGCATCGATAGCGTGTACGCCCGGGGTGAAGTGCTGTACGGCGCTCTGCCACAAAATGCAGCCCTGGTAGTCGAACTGCACGACGCTTGCCTTTAGCGCTTTGTCGGTTTGCATGTAGAGCTTGCCGTCTTGCAGGCGAAAGGAGTTGCCGGCGGCCCTCCCGGTAAGCTTGATAGCCGTGTTACTCTCCAAAGCCTTCATTTTGGCGATGCCGGCCTTCCAGGCGTCAACGGCGGCCTGCGAAGTGTTGAGTGCCCAGTCGCCCTCGTTCGCTTCCTTGCTCTGGCTGAACCACATCACCGCGAATACGCGTGAGAAGTCCGTGGCAAAATGCTCGAACATGTCGGTGATCCATTCGGCCTTGTTTCCGCCGAGTTCGGAGCTGGAAATTTCGGCGATGAAGAGCGGCTTGTCTATATTCGCGAGAGCGTTGTAGGCCTTCTTGAATACCTGCGTGAAAGTCTGCCAGCTGGACCAGCTCTGGCATTTACCCCAGTTGTAGCCGTCGATGGAGATGTAGTCCACGTAGTCGTCGCCGGGGTAGTTGCCGGTGAGTGTTGAACCCTTTCCTGCGTTCGAGGCGTTGGTGGTCCAGACCCACTTGACGTTTTCGACATTTTCTTCGCGGAAGATTTTCACGATGTGGCGGAATGCTTCGGCCACGTTTGCGTCGGTGTTGCCGGCACCTTCTTTACCCACGCCCCAGTCGTACCAGTCGCCGTTTGCTTCGTGGAGGGGCCTGAGCCAGATTTCTTCACCGTAATTCTTGACGCCCTTGGCGTAGTCGCGGATGTATTCGTCGGCCCTGCCGTCGACCAAGTCTTGGGCACCGTATCCGTTAGCCATCCAAGTGACCACCAGCGTGGAGCCGTTTTCTTTGGCGACGTTGGCGTATTCTTCGGTCGCGTTCCAGTCGTTGATGTCGAAGAGTGCAAAGTAGCTGATGAGGTCGAGGTGCGTGCCCTGTAAATCCTGGAACGCCTGCACGTTCTGTTGCGTGGGCTGCGGATACTGACCTGGGCCACCGACCCATGCGCCGACCTGGAATGCCATGGCCGCGACAGGTGCGACACACATAGAGAGGAATAATTTCTTGTTCATATAAACCCCGATTGGCGTTAAACGCCGGTGATGTTGTTTTACGTTTTAAAGATATGTTCGGGATTTTGCGAAAGACGTTTTAGTTGTTTGTATTTATATTAAAGTGTATCTAGTGTTATGGCGGAGGCCCGATGACTGTCGATGAATTTTGCAAGTGGATAGAATCGTCCGGATTCAAGGATGGTGCAAGGCTTCCATCTGTGCGCAAGGTAGCTGCGTCGCAGGGGGCTTCGACCTTTACCGTTTTCCAAGCGTATAAGCGCTTGGTAGAACAAGGGAAAATTTACGGAGAGCACGGTAATGGTTACTTTTGGGGCCAAAAGCCCGAAATCGTGGTAGATGCAAGCGAGCACGAGACCGAACGCCTGGAGCGCCTGCTTTTAGAAGACTGGAAATCCGGCAAGATTTCGGTAGATAGTACGCTACCGTCAATAAAGGACTTGTGCTCGGTTTACAGGACCACGTCGGGTTCCATGAGCCGTACCCTTGAAATGCTGCGTGAAAGGGGAGTGCTTGACCGCAAGGGCCGCGGGCGTTACTACTTCAAGAATACAAGGTCGTCTGCGGTCAACTTGAAGGAAATTCTCTTGATTATGCGTTGCAATCCGAACGGGGATTTTAACGGGCTTGGCGAACGTGAACTTACGTTCATGCAGAAGGTGTACGCCGAGGCGCGCCGCAACAAACTTAAAGTCAAGGCGCTCGGGTATTATGAAAAAGAGGGCCTTTTTCTAGATGCCGCTGGAAACCGGGTCAGGCTGGAGGACTGCGGCGAATACTTCGGTGCCGTCGTTTCGACAATGCTGGTGTTCAACATAAACAAACTCTTTGCCCTGCTTGCCTGCACGCGGTTCCCGATTTCGGTGTGGTGGGAGCACCCGCTATACGACATTCCTCGCGCGTTGAAAAAAGAAAAGCGCTACGCGTTCTTCAATTTGGCCTTTGGTGATTTCCCGGGGCGCGCGGTGGGGCATTTCTTGAAAGAAAAGGGAATGGAACGTGTTGCCTTTATTTCGCCTTACCACATGAGCATGTGGTCGAGGGACCGCCTGAAAGGACTCAAGAAGGTGGGGCTCGAGGTAATCGAAGCGACCGATGCGAGCCATGCGAGCCATTTTGATTTTATGCAGGAGAAGGGGGCACACGAACTTTTCAGCCGTATTTTGCTTAAGCTGGTGAAAGAGATTCCGCCTGTAGATGCGTGGGTCGTGTCAAACGACAGGGTAGGGGTGGAACTTTTGTCGCTCGTGGAGCAGGGCAAGCTCAAGCGCCCGCCTTACATGGTGTCTTTCGACAATTCCAACGACAGCTATCGCAACCGCCTGGATTCCTTTGAGTTCAGCCTCGATGCCCTTGCCGAGCAGTCCGTGTTTCATCTGATTTCCCCTGGCGTTACTTTGTATAAAAAAGACGATTTCCGAGAACTATCCGGGCATGTCGTGGAAAAGTGACCTCTTCGCTCGATTCTGTTCACATTTTTCCAACTTTTTTTCTTCCTACTGTCTACTTCCTACTTTCTACTTTTTTATATTTAAGGCACAAAAATTTTCACTTTAACAGAAGGTTAATAAAATGGCTAAAATCGCTAAAGTTTGGGCTCGTCAGATCCTGGATTCCCGTGGCAATCCGTCTCTCGAAGTCGATGTTACTCTTGACAACGGTATCGTTGGTCACGCTGCTGTTCCGAGCGGTGCTTCCACCGGTGAACGCGAAGCTTGCGAACTCCGCGACGGCGACAAGAAGACTTACTGCGGTAAGGGCACGCTCACTGCTGTGAAGAACGTGAACACCAAGATTGCTAAGAAGATCATCGGCATGGATCCGTCCAAGCAGACTGAAGTTGACGACGCCATGATTGCTCTCGACGGCAACCGCATGCTCAAGAACAAGCTCGGTGCAAACGCTATCCTCGGCGTTTCCATGGCTGTTTGCGTTGCTGCCGCTAAGGACGCTGGCCTTCCGCTTTACCAGTACATCGCCAAGCTCCATGGCACCAAGAAGCTCACGCTCCCCTGCCCGATGTGCAACGTGATCAACGGCGGTGCTCACTCCTCCGCTCCGATCGACTTCCAGGAATTCATGATCGCTCCGGTTGGCGCAAAGACCTTCTCCAAGGGCCTCCAGATGGTCACCGAAATCTTCCACGCCCTCAAGGCTGTGCTGAAGAAGGCCGGCTTCGACACCACCGTTGGTGACGAAGGTGGCTTCGCTCCTGGCGTTTCTATCAAGCCGGCTAAGAACAAGTTCGGTTACGAAATCACTGGCGTGATGACCCTCGAAAAGGCTCTCGACGCTTTGAAGGCTGCAACCACCAATGCCGGTTACAAGTTCGGCACTGACATCAAGATCGCTCTTGACGTTGCTTCCTCTGAATTCTGCGACAAGAACACCAAGGCTGGCAAGCCGGAAACCTACACCTTCAAGAAGAGCACCAAGAAGACTGTCAAGTCTGCCGACATGGTGAAGCTCTACGAAAAGCTCATCGACAAGTACTCCATCTTCTCCATTGAAGACGGTCTCGACGAAGCAGACTGGGCTGGCTGGAAGGTCATGACCGACAAGCTCGGCGGCAAGATCAACCTCGTGGGTGACGACCTGTTCGTTACCAACCCGACCATCTTCGACGAAGGCATCAAGGCCGGTATCGCCAACGCTATCCTCATCAAAGTGAACCAGGTGGGTTCTGTGTCCGAAACTCTCGCCGCTATCAAGCGCGCTCAGAACGAAGGCTATGCTCCGATCGTTTCTCACCGCTCTGGCGAAACCGAAGACACCTTCATCGCTGACCTCGCCGTCGGTACCGCCGCTGGCCAGATCAAGACTGGTTCTCTCTCCCGTACGGACCGCGTTTGCAAGTACAACCGCCTCCTCCGCATCGAAGAAGAACTCGGCAAGGCTGCTGTCTATGCCGGTGACCCGCGCAAGGCTTGCAAGGCCCCTGCTAAGGCTTGCAAGAAGTGCGGCTGCAAAAAGGCCAAGTAATTTTCTAAACCATTAGAATTACTAAGAGAAACCGTTCCTGGTTAACGACTAGGGCGGTTTTTCTTTTGTATGCAATGACTGTTAGTTTGTGTAAAATGCGTCAAAAAAGGGTTTGTTTCTAGTGAGTGTAAATTTCCGTAAACATCAATAGTCGCAAGGGCTGTCGCCTTGCGCTTAAAAGCACGATTGTAAACACTATTTTTGAAAATCGAAGGAACAAACAAATCTTTTAAATCTATATTACGAGAGAATTTTTTCACACTAAGCTTTTTATAGCTATAAAAAGAGGACACACATGATTGGACTTAAATCGATTGCCAAGACGGCGCTTGCGCTCTCGGCATCCGGTGCTCTCCTTTCGGGTTGCGGTGACGCTTCTTCGGAAGGTGATCTGGGTGGCGCGCTTCCCCGTCAACAGACGCTATACTTGTCGGGCCAGCAGAACGATGCGCCGGGTTCTTTCAACCCGCTCGCAGAAAGCTGGATGGCTTCCTGGCCGGTAGGCGGACGCTTCAACCTCATGTACGAACCGCTCATCACGTACAACTCCTTGAACGGCAAGATCGAACCCCTTCTGGGTACCTTGGTCGAGGATCTCTCCAATAACGACTCTATCGTTGTGGACCTGAACCCCGCCGCCAAGTGGAGCGATGGCAAGCCGGTGACCTCCGTGGACGTGACCTTCATGTTCCTGCGCGGTTCCATCAACTCTACCGAACAGATTTCCGCTATCCATATCGATTCCCTGAAGGGTGCCGATGGCGTCATTACCGAACGTCTTTCGTTCATGGTCGCCAAGGACAAGCGTAACAACCCGCTGACCGTGCGCGACATGTTGCAGGCAACCCGTATTGCCCCGTCTCACGTGTTTGAACCGCTCATCAAGGAAAAGGGCCTCGACGAAACGAAGAAGCTCCCGATGGACCAGAACCCGGTGGTTTCCGGTCCGTACAACCTGCGTAGCGCCGACCCGAACAAGATTATTCTTGAACGTCGTGACGACTACTGGGGCAACGCCGCCCTCCATGACGGCAAGCTTCCGGCTCCGAAGTTCATTGTTCACCCGATTTACAAGAACAACGAACACAACACGATTGCTATGCGTGAAGGCAACCTCGATGCCTCCCAGAGCTTTATTCCCCGCATTCAGCGTAAGGCTTCTGCAGGCGTCCACACCTGGTGGAACGAACCGCCTTACTTCCGTCCGGGTGCAATGCCCATGCTCGTGATCAACACCCTTAAGGAACCCCTGAACGACAAGCGCTTCCGTCGTGCTCTTGCAACTGCAATCGACTACAACGCGCTTCGCCAGTTCGCCGTTTCCAACTACACCTCTACCCTCAAGGCCGGCCTCATCATGCCGACGGACCTCGAAGGCAAGTACATTGTTGACGAAGACCTCGAAAAGTACGGTGTGAACCTCGGCATCAGCGATGAAGCCGAACGCCTCGCCGCAGTGAAGCAGATTCTTTCCGAAGCGGGCTTCAAGTCCGTATTCAATGACGACGGTACCCTGGACCATATGGAAAATGCCAAGGGAGAACGACTCCCGACTCTCTACATCACTAGCCCGAACGGCTGGACCGACTGGGAAGCCATGGTGACTATCGCTGTCGAAGGCATGCGCAAGGCCGGTATCGATATCCGCGAAGGCTTCGTGGACGGCGGTTCCTACTGGCCGGCCATGGGTCTTGGCAACTTCGACCTCGTGATGCACAAGCCTGTCGCCGACGTGACTCCGTCTCTTCCGTGGAGCCGCTTCAACGAAATCATGGCAAGCCGCGACTGGCAGCCGCTTGGCGCCTGGGCCGGTGTGAACATCGGTCGTTACAACCAGCCGGGTACCGAAGGCTTCCGCCCCGAAGTCGACCAACTGTTGTCTGCTATTCCTCTGATGACGGACTCCGTGGAAATTGCGAAGGCCTACCGCGAACTCAACAAGATCTTCATGGAAGACCAGCCCTCTATTCCGCTGGTTTACCTGCCTGAACAGTTCTACGAATTCAGCGACCGCGTGTGGACAAACTGGCCCACCGCCGAAAACCCGTACGCTCCGGCTCAGCTGCCGTGGGTGGCTTCGGGCACCAAGATCCTCTGGAACTTAAAGCTTGCTAAATAAAGGTTAAAGGAATACAAATGCTTAAACAATATCCTATGCTACGCTATGTCCTGCAGAAGGGGTTCTGGTATCTCCTGACCTTCGTTTTTGCAGTGGCATTGAACTTCGCCTTGCCGCGTCTTGGCGATAACAACCCGGTCGACATTATCATGGGTCAGGCCGGTAAGGGTCTTTCTCCGACTGAAGCCCAGAAGAAGAAAGCCGAACTCCTGGTGTCCTTCGGTATGGCCGAACTCGACGATCAGGGCAACGTGATTTATGAACCGGAAGTCGACGAAAATGGCCAGATGGTTACCCGCAAGGTGCCCAAGCTCGACGATGCTGGCAATCCGGTTCTTGTGACTGTGAAGGAAGTCAACGAAGACGGCACCCCGAAGATGGTGGAACGCCAGAAGGTTGACGCCGAAGGTAAGCCGGTCTTCGAAGAAAAGCCCGTGCTTGACGCCAAGGGCAAGCCCGTAATGGAAAAGAAGGGCAAGAAGAAGGTCGCCAAGGTTGAACAGGTCGCTGTCATGGAACAGGTCCAGGCTGAACGCCAGGACACCGTGATGGTTGACGAAGTCGTCCTCAAGACCGACCCGAAGCTCAGCTCTGCTTTCTCTCAGTTCATCCGTTATATCGCCAACGTGTTCAAGGGCGACCTCGGTCTCTCTTACCAGAACAACGAACCGGTGACCAACGTGATTAAGAAGTCCCTCCCGTGGACGCTCCTCATCCAGGCTCCAACCATTTTGCTCGGCTGGATTATCGGTAACTTGCTCGGTGCCTTCGCTGCTTACAAGCGCGGCATCTTCGACAAGGTGTTCTTCCCCTGCGCCATGTTCTTGAACGGTGTGCCGTACTTCGTGTTCGGTATGCTTTTGGTGGCTATGTTCTCCATCACGCTCGGCTGGTTCCCGGCTATGGGTGCTTATAGTTCCGACATTCCGGAACTCACCTTCTCCTGGACCTGCATCAAGAGCGTCGCTTGGTACTACATCCTCCCGTTCTTCAGCTGCTTCCCGATTCTTCTTTCGGGTCAGGCAACGGGTATGCGCTCCATGTCCATTTATGAACTCGGTACTGACTACATGAAGTACGCCAAGTGGCTCGGTCTTCGCGAAGGCAAGATTATTAGCTACGTGTTCCGTAACGCCATGCTTCCGCAGCTCACCGGTCTTGCTCAGTCCCTGGGTGCCATGGTGGGTGGCGCACTCATTACCGAAATGATCTTCTCTTATCCGGGCCTCGGTATGGCGATGCTCAACGCCATCCAGAAGAACGACTACGCAACGATTCAGGGTTGTACGCTCATGATCTCTACCTGCGTGCTCGTGGCTAACTACGCCGTTGACGTGCTCATCGCCGTGTTCGACCCGCGCGTTAAGGCCGGTCTCCAAATGGGAGGTAAGTAATTATGTTGAAACTCTTAAGAAACCTTCTCAAGTCCCCGATGTTTGTCATCGGTATCTCGATCTTCGTGCTCACGCTCCTGATCGCGCTCTTTGGACCTCTCTTCTACAACGTCGATACTCACGCCCGTGATATTCTCGCTGGCCCGTATGCAGGTTCTTCTTCTGAACACCTGCTCGGTACCGACCACCTCGGTCGTGACTATGTGTCCCTGCTGATTGCCGGCCTCCGCAGCTCCCTCTATGTGGGTTTCGTGGCCGGTATCATCGCGACGACAATCGGTGTGCTTATCGGTCTGTTCGGCGGTTTCCGTGGTGGCTGGATCGACGAAGTGCTGAACATGTTCACGAACCTCTTCATCGTGATTCCGCAGTTCGTGATCCTCGTGCTCATCAGCTCTGCCGTGAAGGATGGCCGTTCGCTGACCCTTATCGGTCTCATCATCGGTCTTACCGCATGGAGCTGGTCTGCTCGTGCCGTGCGTGCCCAGGCATCGTCCCTGCGTAGCCGCGACCACATCGCGCTTGCCCGCATCAACGGTGCATCCACGCTCACGATCGTGATCAAGCATGTGCTTCCGTACTTGCTCTCCTACGTGTTCATGGTGTTCATCATGCAGGTGGGTTCGGGTATTCTTTCCGAAGCTTCCATCTCCATGATCGGCCTTGGCCCTGTCGACACGACTAGCCTCGGTATCATCTTGAACCAGGCGAAGGACAACGGCGCTCTTGCCGACTCCATCTGGATTGCCTTCATTCCGGCAACCCTCGTGGTGACCCTTACGGTGTTTGCCCTTTACCTCATCAATACTTCTATGGAAGGCGTCTTTAACCCGCGTCTGCGCAAATAAGAGGTAACGAAATGTCTGAAAATGTATTTGAAGTAGAAAATCTCGGCCTCTATTACCTTGGCCGTTTCGGTGACAAGACTCATGCCGTGACGGATGTATCCTTCTCTATGAAGAAGGGCGAAATCCTTGGTATCGCAGGTGAATCCGGTTGCGGTAAGTCCACCTTGGTGTCTGGCCTTATGGGCATGTGCATTCCGCCGCTCTACCCCGAAAAGGGTGACGTGCGTGTGCGCGTGGGCGACCACATGGAATCCCTGATGCACCGCAAGCTCGAAGATGTTCGCGCCAACGTGCTCGCTCAGCAGGTCTCCATGATTCCGCAGGGTGCATTCAACGCCCTGAACCCGGTGCGTAAAATCAAGGACATCGCCGCCGACGTGATTGCTGCTCACCAGCAGCCGGGCAAGAAGCTCGACCACAAGGAAATCTACGACCGCCTTTGCGAACGTTTCGACCTGTTCGGCATGGACACCAAGCGCGTGCTGAACTCCTACCCGATTCAGCTCACCGCCGGTGAACGCCAGCGTTCCGTGATCGGTATCTCCACCTTGCTCAATCCGCAGATGGTGATCGCTGACGAACCGACTTCCGCTTTGGACGTGTCTACCCAGAAGGAAGTGATCAAGATGATCTTCGATCTTCTTGACAAGGGCATCTTCTCCACGATGATCTTCATTACCCACGAGCTTCCGCTCCTGTACCACGTGGCAGACAACATCGCCATCATGTACGCCGGCGAAATCGTGGAATACGGTACGGCTGACCAGGTCGTTAAGGACCCGCGTCACCCCTACACCCAGGCTCTGATGGGCGCTATGCTTTCTACCGAAGCATCCCAGCGTACCCGTCATCCGGTGGCTATCGAAGGTGCTCCTCCGAGCCTGAAGAACAAGATCGTGGGTTGCCGCTTTGCTCCCCGCTGCAAGAAGGCATGCCCCGACTGCAAGAAGAATACCCAGAACATCCGCATTGTAGGCGGCCGTCAAGTGAGGTGCGATTATGCTGTCTGATAAACCCGTTGTATTTTCCGCTAAGCGCATCAGCAAGGATTTTGGTGCCGGTAAGACCCTGAAGACCGCCGTGAAGGACGTGTCCTTCGACATCTACGACGAAGAATTCATCTCGATCGTGGGTGGTTCGGGTTGCGGCAAGTCCGTGCTCGCAAAGATCATGCTCGGTCTTTACAAGCCGACTCGCGGCCAGTTCCTGTATCGCGACAAGCCCATCAAGAACCTGAAGGCTCACTGGAATGAAGTGCAGTTCGTGTTCCAGGATCCGTTCGGATGCTTCAACCAGTTCTTTACTATCCGTAGCCAGCTGGAAGACGCCCTGAACATCCTCAAGGATAAGCCCTCCAAGGAAGAAGTCCGCCGCCGCGTGGACGAAGGCCTGATGGCTGTGAACGTGAAGCCCGAAGATATCGAAGGCAAGTACCCGTTCGAACTTTCCGGCGGTCAGATGCAGCGTATGCTTTTGGCCCGTATCTTCGCGCTCCGTCCGAAGGTGTTGATCGCTGACGAAGCCACCTCCATGGTGGACGCCTGCGTGCGCGCAAACATCCTCGATTACCTCCGCAAGTTGAAAGACGAGCTGAAAATGACGGTGGTGTTCGTGACCCACGATATCGGCCTTGCAAACTACGTTTCTGACCGTATCTTCATCATGCATGACGGTAAGATCGTGAACCAGGGTACTCCGGAAGAAGTGCTTGACAACACGACCGAACCGCACACGCTCAAGCTGCTCGACGATATTCCGGAAGTCCACAAGACCGAATGGATCAAGAACAGCCATCGTTCTAAGAAGTAATTGGAGTGTGTCATCCTGAGCGGAAGGCTCGCAGAGCCTGAAGTCGAAGGATCTAGAAAACCCGACTCCGCAAGGAGCCGGGTTTCTTCTTTTTGTGTCGTTTTCTGAGATTTTGTACTAAAATTCATTGTTTATTTTGAACGTAGATTTGCATACAAAAGAGAATTATTTTACCTTGTAATAAAAAAGAAGGGGTTTATAAGACCGGAAACCATCCAAAAGCGCGAAGACGAATTTTTCTCCAACCTGACCAACTCCGCAGGGGTCAAGTACAAGTTGACCCAGACAACCGATATCGGGCACGGGGTGAAGATTTATTCTATCCGCCCGGATTTCACGTCCTACTATTAGGTTGCCGAGCCCGCCCAGAAGCCCGCTGAAGCGACAATGCCTGTTGAAACCCCGAAGGCCGAAGTCAAGGCTGCAGAAGTCAAGAAGTCTCCCGAAATTAAACCCGCCGCAAAACCGCAAGCGAGCAAGCCCAAAACCACCCCGGTAAAGGCGCCTTCGCTTCTTGGAAGCATTATTTCGTTGCTCCTCCAATTGCTTGGCGGCAAGAAACGTTAACCCCCAAATAGGAAGAAGAAAACATGGCAACAGAAACACAAGTGCCGGCTACACCGGATTCTGCCGACAAGGCAAACGCCAAGCTCAACAAGATGGAGCTGATGAAGAAATTCAAGCAGCAGTCTCCTGTTGCAGCCCTTGCCTCGCCGAGTGGCTGTGCCGTCCTGATTGTTCTGATTATTGTCATCACGGCGATTGCTCTCAAGAAGGGCTTCTCTATCGCTAAGGGCGACACGAAGCTTTCTGTCGGTGGTGACGACAAGAAAGATCAGTAATCGTCAAGCTTAATGCATTAAAAAGCCTCTCCAATCGGAGAGACTTTTTTTGTATATAGAAAACCATCAGTGCGGATGGGTCCCTTTTTTATGCATATTACAAAATTTGTTATAAGTTTTTCCTATAATGTATTTTTGTTGATAAAATTTTAAATGACAGTTTATAAGTGAATTTTTATTTTATAAAAAATATATCCCCCCCCCTTCCTTTCGAAAGTAAATCCTATGGTTTTGAAAGGTCTCTGTAAGAGAAAAATGAGGAAAGAATGAAAAAAATGATGTTTTGGGTGTTGGTTATGGCTGCAGTTGCCTTTAGCGCTGTAGTTAGCCCGTCGCAATCCACTCTTGCCATATTGTTGGATGCTTCCGGATTGTGCAATGACAGTTCGGTAAATTCGTGGAAAAAAATGGGTGTGGATGATTTTTTAAAAGCGCACGCTTTCTATGGGAATGTTCATTCCATTTATTGTCATTCCTATGATGATTCTAAGAGTCCTGCGGAGGTTGCAGATAGCCTTTTCAAAGGGAAAACATCAGTTTTTAATAAAGCTTTGAGTGAATAGACCAAAAATGTGGGGCCTTTGAGTCTCGAAAGGACGCCGGCCAAGTTCATTATTATAGCAGAAGGTGTTGCTGGACTTGCTGTTCGCGAGTATATTCAAAGTCGGGAGTATCAAGGAGAAATTGATAATGTTGTCTTCTTTAACACTCCGCATGAGGGAACTGGTTTTGCTGATCAGGCTTTGTTGAATGAGTCTTCTGTATTAAATAAATCTAAATCCGTTGCCGATTATAGTGACATAATTCCGCTGGCATTGGCGGTATATCTTGTGGGCGGTGGAGATGCCCTGGAAAACTTGATGATGTCGCTTCTTAAGGAAGCCGTTCTTGGAATGGCCCAAGATGCAGGAAATATAAAAGAGAACTTCAAGGGATATTTTGAAGACAAGGAAAACTCCTACAAGTCCTTGCTGTATCTTGCCCAGGATTTAGATTTGACAGATAGTGCGTATAATGATGTAAAAAAGAAGGCTAAAGAAAAAGGACTGGAGTTAAACGATTTTGCCGGAAGTACGCAATTGCTTAACTCTTATTCCAAATTGAATTCGTTTGATCATCCGGCGTACAATAACGTTTATTCATACGGACTTCCGACAATAGGCAATGGCCGGCGAACATTGGCCGATTTTGCAGATCAACCAAAGAACCACGTAAGTAAGGAAAAACTCCAAAAAGTATTGACGGAATCGCTTTCGACTACGCTTTCAGAAAATGGGAAAACTGTAGTTCCTGACGATATTGCTAATCTTGTTTCGGATGCGGTGAATGGCGACTTTGGTTCGGGTGCATTGAATTTTGCCCATGAAATTGCCGAAAAATATGATATCCCTGTTAATCAAATATCTGGATATATTCAAGATGTTTCAACTTTGAGTAAGTTGAAGTTTAATAAAGAGAATTTGTCAAAGTCTGTAATGAAAGTTATAAGTATTGCGAATAAGTATTTGCCGGAAAAGTATAAGTCGGAATTGTTCTCTACCTTTATTGATGAATATTCAGAAAAAATTACTGAACTTCGCGAAAGCGCAAAAACTCTTAAGAGTGACTTGAAAAAGGGAATGGATTTGGTTTCTAACAATTTATCCAATTATGCAATCAATTTCTTTGACGAAGGAACTTTTGATGTCCCAGCGTTTAGTGCCATTGGGAAAAATGTTCAAGCGTTCAAGGAATCGAACGTCTTTAGTAAGGGGTATTCGTTATATGAATGTGCTCGGAATTCGGAATTGAATGAATACATGGAATATGTTTCAAAAGCTGGGAAGTTGGAAGAAATAAGGCAGGATATTGACGAAGGACTTAAATATGGCTGTTTATTGGCTAGTGGTGCTCCAGGTGTAAAGGAAGCATGTCGAACTGCTCAGTTCTTGGCAAATGTGGCTTTGATTGCGGATGTTTCAATGACAATTGAAAAAGCTGTACAAAAAATTGATGCATTGAGGTCGGTTAAGTATTTTGCTGTGGAACAGTCGATTCGAAAAATGGATTCTTGCTCTTGGAATGATTACAAAGGAAATAAGCATGAAATAGAGGCTTCTGGCATGGAAAAGATGTTGTTTGGGACTCCCGTTATTTCCTTGCAGACGGTGCGTAATAGTAATAATACTATGGACTCAATTATTCCTTTGCTTTTGTACAAGGAACTTGAATCTGTGAAGGGTTATGAGGATATTGCTAGGGATTCTAATGTCTATGGTTATTCGATTCCGGTATCGGAATTTATGGATATGAATAGAAATAGCCTAACTAATAGTAGCTCCGTAATGATAAAGGATGTTCATTATGAACAAAGAGATGGGTTTGTGCATAATTATGCCAAGTATGCGGCATTAGATGCGTTTACAGTGAGAGATTATATAAATGAATATCGTTTTATAATAGATGATTTCCAACCGGATTCTCTTCGTCTGGTAAAATTTGATTTTAATGCAAGGATTCAAATCGCATATGAACGGGACGGCAATAAATGGTATATCTATCGTGGGAGTAATAATGATTGGGAACCGAATCCCATTGATTCGTTATATGAATCTCCTGTTCAAAAGGATGGCCAGTTTGTGTTCCGACCTAAGGAAATACTGAACAAGAATGTTTCCGCTGATAAGGGAGGTGTATTGCTCAGTGCAATTCAGGAGGATGGTGCAAATAGTGTTAGTATTTATATTGTGAATAAGTTTGGTTATTCAAATAATCAGCGAATCACTTTTAAGTTCCAGGCTGTTGATTACTTAGTAGAAGAAGGATGGCCAAAGTCGTTTGATGTGGTGTCTAAGATGGATACAGTGGATATCTTTTCAAACGATTTAGGCTATGCTGCGGATCTTGGAACATATCGCTTAATTGTATCGCGCTCAAATTCAAATGATAAAGATACCGTTAAGGTTTATGTTGATAGTTTGGAAGGGGCTGGTGCTCGTTTTAGATTCTGGACGGATATCTCCCCGCTTTGGAAAAAGCATCCTTTAGAAAATACATCCTATACTCTTAAATGGGATTTGGGTTTTAAAGTGAAAACTTTGAAGGAAGATGGTTCAACAGGGGAACAAACTATAACTTATAATCCTCAAGTTTATGTGCAGGTGGATACTTTAGCGCCAAATATTGCTTTTGATACTTCTTTTGCTCCGAAGGTTGTGTCTTTTAATGATAATAGTCCTATTGCTTATGTATTAAATCTTGACTCGGTTGAAAATCGCCGTTTGCGAGGCATTCGTGGTTTTATGGTTCGTAAAAGGACGAATGAAACATTAATGCTTTTCCATAGGGCGAATGTGGGAGAACCGTCATATGAAATACGGTGGAATAATGGACCTGTTACGTGGAGTGACTCTGTAGAACTGTATGTTCAGGCGTATGATTTTGCAAATCCAGATTCTACAACGAAGAGTCAACTTATTAAAGTAGTAAAGGATTCTGCAGAGCGTTCTTGGTCCCTTGTGATGGCTGATGATACAACATTTAAATTGGGTATCAATGGAAAATCCATACATAAGTCTATCATTGTTGATAATGGAGCTCCGCAGCTATTGAATGAAAATGTAAGAGCAAAAAATTCTACGGATAACACGCTTCCTTCATTTACTAAGAATGAAAATGGAGGGGAAACGCTCTTAAATGCAAGGGATACTTTGCTGGTGACATTTGAAATAGATGAAAATTTGCTTGGGCGTGATTCTGAAGCTGTAGTAGTAGAGTTGTTTTTTAAGGATTCTCTTAATAATGGTATAGTCAAATCGAAAAAGTATCTGTATGATTATGTTGTGCGTAAATCTTTAGAACGATTTGTTTTTGAAGAACCAGATATTAATAGACTTGAGGATGGTGTTTACAGTGTGGAAGTTTCGCTTACTGACGAAGCGGGCAACAAGAGTGAGAAGCGAATTATGGAAAAACTGCGTGTGGATAGGACTTCACCGCAGGTTCATGGTGTTTCACTTGGAGATGTCGCGTATAAAAACGTTGCGGAATTGAAGAAAGGAACTGCCCACTTAAGCCAAAGTATAGATGATGCAAGAAACCGTTCTAGTTTGGCATGCTATGTAAAGGTAGACGTAAATAACAATGTTGGAAAATGGGTCGGGCCTGTTGCCGAAACAGTGAGTAAAGATACTCTTTATTCAAATTATGAGTTTGACATTAGGGGGGCCGCCTTAGACACGAGCAAGGGCTTTTGGTATGTCTATTTTGGTTGTTACGATGAGGCCGGAAATTTTGGAAAGAATATGAACTTTATGGGAATGGGGAACCGTTATCCTGAAATTACCTATCCAAAAGGAGGTTCTGATAGCTACAAGGATAAAATCTTAGTTAAGGGATTCGCCCCAAATCCAGAAATTCATGGAAATGATAACAACGGTGAATTTCGTATTTACTGGAGAGCGCAGGGAAAAGATACTACTTGGTCAGAAAAGGGAATTGACTATTTGGTGTTTGATAGAAGCCTATTGCCTTCGGAACGAGATTTAGCTGTATGGGATTTGTCAAGTTTAAATCTTGACGAAGGAAACTATAGTTTAAAACTTTCCATAAGGAGTTGCGATACTTGTAGATGGTATTCTGATGAGCGAACAATCTCTGTAGATGATTTTGTGGCGCCTGCCCCGATCGATGCTCCTAAAATTATGGTTACCCTGCCTTTTGATGATCATGTGGCAGGTCATATCGAGGACATTTCCATAGAATTGATGAATGTTCCTGAGACATCGCAGTGGGTTGTAAAGGCTTTTATTGAGGCCCCGTCTCCAAAAGATTCGTCAGTTTACGTGAGGACTGTAGAAAAGACTTTTAATCCTATGGTCATATCCCCGTTTAGAACACCTGTGGTGGCTTCGGATACGGGATTGTCTATTTGGCAGGAAAACGATGGTGCTACTTGGCATGTTCGTTATGTGGGGAATGCGCAAGGGGTAAGGATGGGAAATGATACGACGGATTTAAGGCGTACGCCTGGCTTAGCAATTCGGTATGTTGATGGCGATATTGTATGGGATTCTACACTAGAAGCGGATTCAACGCATTCTTTGGGCTTTGTCATGGACAGTGTTCGGGTTCAGAATGATAGCGTGGATTTACTTATTCCCCGTTACAATACAACTAAGGTATGGAATGTGGAACATGACTCTGTTGAATTGACGTTCAGGACAACATCTCCTTTTACCGTAGATGCGGCGACGATTGACAAAACCTTATTTAAAGATTCACTTTCTCCTGTGGTATATATTTATCCTGAAAAGTACAAGGCTCATATTTCTTGGGACGGTTTGGTAAATGGGACCTATTCCAGTGGCAGCCTTGTACGGATACATGTAATCGCATATGAAAAAGGAAACGAGCAGAATATTATCAGTAAGGATGAAGAGTGGTATTTGAAATACGAGAAGACGAAAATAGTGCTCTCTTCTAATAATTTGGAAAAGTACTATATAAATTTCATTGGTTCCGCTTTAGATTCATCCATTGTGCAAATGGCAGATTATGGATTCCAATTCAAATTAACGGGACAATCTGCAGTTGTGACTGCTAAAATTCAGGATTCAACAAACAAAGATGTATACACCCTATTGGATCGTGATACTGTTTTGGCGACCGCTGCAAACCAGTGGAAAACACTCCGATGGAATGGCATGAAAGATGACAATTTTGTTAAGGCCGGTTCATATAAAATCCATCTACTTGTAGAAAACGAAAACGGGATAATCATAGATACACTCTATCCATTTGAAGTGAGTTTAGGGGCGAATATTAAAGAAGCAAGAGTAGATTCGGTGGGGCGCATCGCTGAGTTAAAGATGGATGAGGCTATTGTTGATTCAAATGGTGACTTCCGATATGTCGGAAAACCTGATTATTTACTTAGAACGAATATCAGAGCAACGGTACTGCCGGAAAAAGAAAGGACGTTTAAATATAGCTGGGATGTATATGGGCAGCAACACCCCTTTGTGTATCAAAAAACACGTCCTAGTCTTGGTATTCAGAGGCATAGGGACGAATTCTGGGCGACGGTGGTTACGTTGGTGATGAGTGAATCACGAGTGTATGAAATAAGAGATGGAGATTATTATATAAATGGATGCTTTGAAGATGATGATGTAAGGAACAGTCGTGGATATTATTATAGAATTGATGTAAGAAAGCAAAAATTCAATAAGGGAGAAAAGAAAATAGAAATTCTTGCGGATTTGGATTCCATAAGAGATGTCCAATGGCGCGCTTATGGATATAAATCAAATACTGGCGAAGTATTGCATAATTTGGCTGCAATAAAAATTTATCCAGCCTCGGCTTATGAGAAAATAAAGGATTATTTAGACAATGATACGATGTATTATCATAATGCTGTAGCTGAAACTAACGAATATTTCTCGACAGATGATTTTTCGTGGAATCTTGTTTATAAAAAGGATTCGTACAAGGCCGAAAGCATGATAAGAAGGTGGTTTGAAGACTGGGATGGATTCCCCTTGTATTATGAAGCTGTAAATTTTGATTTAAATATTCTCGCGAATTCTGATAGTTTAATCAATATGTTCGATAAAAACTCATCGACAATTACAGTCTGTGATGCAGAAAAAATAGACAGTAAAGAATTGACAGAGGATAATTCAAAGTTTGTATGTGGTGCGAAAACAGCGAAAGAGGAAGTTGATAAGAATGTGCTTGCTCAATTTAATCCCCATGCGTATATGATGCGTGTAAAAATGAAACCTTATGATGGAAAAGAGAGTTTTATTGTGAAGGAATATCATAAGGATGATTGTAAAGAAATGAATAATTCTGGCTCGGATTTGAGGATCAAGTTTGTTCTTGAAATGGATTCTAACTATTGGAATCCGCCAGCGGAAAGGTGGGGTACAAATAATTTGGCCAACCGCTATGTTCGTTTTGATCCTTTGAATAAGATATTATATGGTAATCAGGGGTATCTTACAGCTTTGTCTAGACTTCGGGATTTCAAATTTCAGAATTCCTATAATGGCTCATTATGGGAATATGATACTTCTTTGAATAGTGGGCCGACGGTGTTTGAAGCGAAACGTTTGTGGGTATGGCCTATTGAAGAAAATCCTTTGCTTTTTAATGATGAAATCAAAGCAAATGAACGGCCTGATTCTGTAGTGAAATTCTATCCGTCAGAATATTCTTGGCGTTTTTATCGTGGAAACGGAGATTTTGTTTATAGGGCAGAGGCGCGAGACCTTAATGGAAATTTGCTTGCTGAATTTGACAGCGATGAGCAGGATGCAAAAAAAGGTATAGATAAGAAAATTTCGGATAGGTTAATTCCTCACGATATCTACTTTGACGTTGCTCCTAAAATGACTTTTGACCAAGCTTTTGCAAAAAATGTGATAATGGAGCATCCCACTTTTGTTGATTATCCTTTAAATGATAGAGAATGTAAGGTGAATGAACCTAACGGGTATCATTTTTATGGTTGTGACAGTTGGGTTTCTTATGTGCATTTTACTCAACACGATTGGAATGATTCTCAATGGAAAAGCACGTTTGTATTGGATAGCGGAAAGGGTTATATACGTAACCCCCTCACGGATTCCAGTGTGCCTTCCTATGCTTTGACTATGGTAAAAACTCCCAATGAAGCTAATTTGAATGGGAATTTGCAGTATAATGTTGTTCCGCAAGATTGGGACGAAGAAAAAGGCTTGTGGAAATTTGAGTTGAAAAAACCTGAATCAGATGAGGTTCCTATTGACCGCTATGTTTTGAATGCGGATGCTAGCAATTTTGGCAATTGGGACTTTGATCCGCTTTGTGCTAATACTGGCTCCTGCACGATAATCAATAATGGACAGACAATTCCATCGTCTGAACTAGATTTCTATCGTTCTAAGGATACAATTTTTATGTCAGAACGAAGTTTAAATGGAGGTTTGCAACAGAGAGAGATAATTCCGCTTGCAAGCGTTGCTGCCCAGAGTGCGGATCCTGCTGATACAATTCTTGCTTCGGAATGGGCGAAAAATCAGTCTGCTTTGGTTCATGTATATAAGAGGGTAATGCTGAGAGACACTTCTTTGACTCAACATCCTTATCTTAAAGCCAGTTATGACTCTGCCGCCAAACAATTCATCGTGACTCGTAATTCTAAAGATATATATGCTTCTCGTGAAGACGAAATTGTTACCCTTCGCGGTACTATTCCGTATGATGTAACCAACTGGAATATTTCTTATATCCAAAATGGAATGCGCTTTAAGGTTGGTGAAGGAACCCAGCAACCGATTGTTGCGACTATGAATGTGAATCAGCTTCAGGGAAATACATCGTTCTTTTTGACTTACAAGGGCGCTGATAATGTGACGTATTACCGTCAGCTAGATGTTCATATAGGGGAACATGTAAAAGCGGACGAAAAAAATGATGTCTATTCGATGTACGGTAATGTGCATGTTCACTTTGAAGCAAATGCATGGGAGAGGGATGAGGATGTTACCGTGCGTACAATGAATCCAAGTGATTGCTATGATTGCAATTTGTTCCGGAATATGACTCCTGTCGGTCCTGTTTTAGAAATGTTGCCCTCACATAAGTTCCCTGATGGAAAAGAACCCCTTGTGACGGTAGATATTTCTATGGCTACCTTGAAAGAAGAAGGCCTTGATTATCGGAATCTGAAAATCTATAAGGTTGATGCCGAAACCAAAAACCTTATTCCGTTGGAAATGGAAGGGGGAGCTGTTCTTCTTAGTTCAGATTATAGCAGCTGTGATACGTTGAATCTAAGTTCCTGTGCATTCGTTAGAATCAATGCAAAAACACATACATTCTCAAAGTTCGTTGTTTTAGATTCGTTAAAGGCAGATAGCATTGTGGTCGCTGATTCCATTCCTGAAATAGCCGAAGCGTTCTCTTGCCCACAGATGGACAATATCTGGCTTGACACTCTTTGGATGGGATCTGCAAATGGTTGGCTTGAATTCCCGTACCTCTGTGACGGAAAGAGTAATTACCTGTTGCAATTAAGCGTTGCGGGTAACGTATCGGCGGAACATCGTGGCGCCTCTACAAGGCCGATGATTGTATGGTCTGCACAAAATACGGATTTCAATGTTCTTGATTCAATGTATCAGTCTTCTATCGTATTCTATGGTGTCGATGGCAATACGGAACAGAAACTTGGCCCGGTCGTAAGGCTTGATTCCGTTGCTCCTGTTATTGAAAATCTGGAAACCTCTGTTTCCGAAAACGAGGATGGTTCACGCATTGTGCATGTGGAAACGGAAATAGAAGAAGCTGGCAGTGGTGTCGCGAAAACTACCATGGAACTGTTCCTGGGTGGAAACCTCTTGCACAGTGTGACTATTCCAGAAAATCAAGCTCCGGTGTACGACTTTATGGTGGATAAGCAAAGCCTGTACAGCTGCGTTGGATGCATGGCCACAATCAAGGTTATCGTAGAGGACAAGGGGCATAATTCGGACGAAGTTGTGAAGCAGACCGAAAAGCTGTATCCTTACCCGTTGTCTTTGGTGTTGTGGTATCCGTTTGCCGAGGGATCGGGTAAAATTGGTTATGAGTTGATGACGATGGACAATCCCCAAAAGATGCACATGGACCTTGTTTCTATAGACAATCCGTGGAATGGCCGGTATGGGGTGCATTTGTTCAAGGCTGCGGATTCTG
>NZ_MWQL01000023.1:0-38831 GCF_002210325.1 Fibrobacter sp. UWB1 | reverse complement strand
AATAGTCAGAACGGTTAAACTCGTACTTGCCGCGCAGCGTGAGGTACGAATTGTAAAGCTGCATACGATCGAAAAAGAACGAGTGTACTTTATTCTGCATCTCAATGTTGAGATACCGATTGTCCCGGGTGTGTACCCAGACGTCAAGACGTGCGGGGTCGTTTTCGGGCATAAAGATGTCGATGGGTTTCTCGAATTCGTATTCAAGGTCGACAATTTCATGATCGCGGTCCAGCTGGAGCAGGCTGTTAAGCACATCGCGGATCGTGTCCTTGTCGTCCATCAGGATGCGGAATGTCGCCGCGTATTTGGGCAACAGAAATTCTTCGCCACGCTCGTTTGTGACGATGTAGTTTTTTGTTGAATGATTGGTATTAGCAGACATGAGTTTCCTTTCGTGTTAAGTTACGGGTACCCCCTATTACCTAACACGCCATTTTCGGCCACTTGAATACCATTCTCGCATGTAAAATTTTCAAAACAGCAAGCAGGCCGGAGAACATCCTTTCATTTCATCAAATATTTCTATATTCACGCCATGCTACTTGCGCTATTCAAAATGTCCAGACCCGTAAACATCGTGATTGCGATGGTCACGCTCGTAATCGGCTACTACCTGCTTTCGGCGTTGCCCACGACAGCGGGCGGTATCGAATGGATTTCGCTTATTTTGCAAGCGCTCGGTTTTGCATTTGCCATCGCCTTTGCGAACATCCAGAACGATATTTGGGACTTGGATAGCGACCGCCTGAATCGCCCGGAGCGTCCGCTGGTGAGCGGAAAGGTTTCGGTGGCGGCGGCGCGGAGGGCGTGGATTATTCTTCTTGTGCTCACGGTTACGGCGGGCCTTGCCGACAGCCTGATGACCAAGACGAACTTCACGGCTTGCATTTTCTTTGTGCTACTCAGCGCGCTTCTGGTCGCCTACAACAAGTGGCTCAAGCACATCCCGCTTTTAAAGAACATGACTGTTGCCTTCCTTTGCGCAACACCCCTGATTCTCTGCCTGTTCTACCCCACGGGCCTCAAGGAATCCATCGAATCGACGCTTGGAATTTCGAACAAAATCGGACTTCTCTACCCCGCGATGCTGTTCGCAATACTCCTCACGACCGCCCGCGAAATCTACAAGGACCTGGAAGACGAAACTGGCGACCTAAAAGCAGGCATCATGACTTTCCCGCTCATTGCAGGGGCCCCCACCGCAAGGCGCCTCGCCGGCCTCATTTGCCTTTTCACCTGGGCCATTTTACCGCTGCCTGTCGCGCAGGGTTACTACCCCATGCTTTTCTTGATTATCACCGGAATCGCCTTTACCCCCGCCGTCATCGCGATTCTCGTTTTTGCAAACAAGCGTAACTACCGAAACGCTCAAAAACTAGTGAAAATCGCCATGTTCGCAGGCCTCATCGCCCTCGTCGTGAGCTGTTAACAGACCGTTCGGCTCTATTGTACATTTAAAAATGTGATATCGCCTCACTCTCGCCACCGCCCCAGCTTAACGCTTGGGGCTTTGTGGCTCACGAAGACCGTTCGCGCCCAATCACTTTACCAAATATTACAAAATATGTAAGTTAAACTGCGTCAATTTACATGAATTGTAAAAACAACAAACTTTTTTCACAGCATCCTTTCAATTATTTCAAACAAAAACGCCATTTTTCGTCCAAATTCGCCAATTAGGCACATTTTTTGCTTGACAAGGGCGGCCGTTTCCTTGCTTGCACCCGTCCGGGTGGGCTATGACCTTCGAGGTAGAGGGAACATACATTTCAAAGAGGCGTTATGCTCGACGAATTGCACGAAGAATGCGGAGTGATCGGCATTTACAATGGCGACACTGTCGTAAGGAATATTACCATGGGGCTTTACGCCCTGCAGCACCGCGGGCAGGAAAGTGCCGGATTCGCGGTCACTGACGGAGACAATATTCGCGTCCGCAAGTCCATGGGGCTTGTATCGACTCTTCTCCGCGAACACGACATCAACGAATTTGACGGATTTGCAGGCATTGGCCACGTGCGTTACAGCACCACGGGTGCTTCAACCTTGGCCAACGCGCAGCCGATTTTGGTGAGTTGTAAATGGGGTCAGATTGCAGTCGCCCACAACGGTAATATCACCAACGCCGCCGAGCTCCGTGCCGAAATGGAAGCCGACGGCCATATTTTTCAGACAACATCTGACTCCGAAATTCTGTTGCACGAAATCGCCCGCACCGAGGCCGCCGACTTAGGAGACGCCATCAAGAAGGCCATCTCCAAGTTTACCGGCAGTTTCTGCCTCGTATTCATCAGCAAAGACACCATGTACATCGCCCGCGACGGATTCGGATTCCGCCCGCTGTCGCTTGCCCGCATGGGAAAAGCCTGGTGCGTTGCCAGCGAAACGTGCGCATTCGATTTGCTCGGCGCCCACTACATTCGCGACATTCAACCGGGCGAATTCCTGACCATCACCAAGAACGGGCTGCATTCCGAACGCTTCGTGCAAAAGGACCGCTTGGCCCACTGCATTTTCGAATACATCTACTTCAGCCGCCCGGATTCCAAGATTTTCGAGCAGAGCTGCGACAAGGTTCGCCGTAAAATGGGCAAGCAGCTCGCCAAGGAATGCCCGGTCGATGCCGACATCGTGATTTCAGTGCCCGACAGTGCCACAACCGCCGCGCTCGGCTACGCCCAGGCGAGCGGCATCCGCTTCGAAATCGGGCTTCTCCGTAACCACTACGTAGGCCGCACCTTCATCGACCCCACGCAGAACGTGCGCGAACAGAAAGTCAAGCTCAAGTTCAACCCCATCGAAGGCGTACTCAAGAACAAGCGCGTCTGTGTGGTCGAAGATTCCATTGTGCGCGGCACCACGCTCAAGATCCTATCCAAGATGCTGCGCGATGCCGGCGCTCTCGAGGTCCATATTCGCATTGCATCGCCACCCGTGGCGCACCCGTGCTTCTTCGGCATGGATTTCCCGAGCCAGGGCGAACTGGCCGCAAGCTCCATGACACCTGCCGAAATTGCAAAGATGCTGGGCGTCGAAAGCCTCGGCTACCTGAGCGTCGAGGGCATGAAGGAATGTACCGGCGAAGGCGAAAACTACTGCGCCGCCTGTTTTGACAACGACTACCCCGACTACATCGGCAGCGATTCTAGCAAAACAAGGTGCGGGTAACTAAATCTGGTTATAAGTCCACTTGACGTGATCGAGCATGAACTCGTGAGCATCAAAGGCGAGCCCGAACTGTTCCTGGATCTTACTTACGTCAAAGAGCATGGGCTCGTCACCCCAGCCGAGGTCCGTTTCGATGATTTTGGACTTGCAGCCGGGCTTCATCGAGACCATCATTTCGGCGATTTCCTTCCAGCTCATCCAAACTTCGCCAAGACCGAGGAAGATTTCTTCGTTCTTGTCAGATTCAAGAACGCTCAGGTAAAGCTGAGCCTGTTGGCTTGCGTGAATAAACTGCGTACCGTCATTCTTGATGATGTTGATGTCGCGATTTTCCTTGACTGCCTGGGCCATCGAGAAGAATCGGCGGTCCGGCTGAGAGCAGCCATCGGGCCATGCAGGGTTACCGAACGTATAACCCGGGCGAATAATGTTGCGGGTCATCTTGACTTCGGGGAACTGAGTTCCGTAGCCATGCGTAAAACCAAGTACAAAGGCTTCGCCGGCGGCCTTGGTGGCACCGTAAAGATCCATCGGCAAGTTGCTCGTGATTTCGCGCATCGTGGGGCGCATGCGGCCCATAGCGGCGGTACTGCTGGTGTAAATAAACTTCTTGCAACCAGCCTTTGCTGCATTCTCAAGCAACATCACGGTCGCCCTGGTGTCGTTCATTAACATGGCAGAAGGCGTGTCGCCCCAGCCGAGTGCAATATGAATGCAGGCATCGCAGCCTTGGAGTCCTTCGGCCATCAGGTCAAAATCTGTCAGAGCACATTCCACAAAAGAAACGTTGGAATTTGCCTTGAGTGTCGGGACCTTGTTGGGGTGCCTAGTCGCAATCACGACTTCGTGACCTTTTTCCAGAAGGGCCTTGACCACGTAGTGACCTATGAATCCTGTTCCACCTGTAACGAATACTCGCATACATATACCTCTCTAATACCTACAAAATACAAACCTTTTGCAATGCGGGCAACCTAGTTTACAAAAAAATATGGAATGAGGAATACGATACAGTCTACCGCCTACTTCCTACCGCCTACTTCCTACTGTCTACTTCCTACTTCCTACTTCCTACTTCCTACTGTCTACTTCCTACTAATTTACTACATTATTCACAAAGTTTTTTCTCTAAAGAGGTTTATAATGGCTCGTATGCGCGTACTCGTTTTAATGGGTGGCCCGTCCACCGAACATGATGTTTCCGTTGTCAGTGGCACCGGCGTTGTTCGTGCCATGAACCCGGACCGTTACAACATTCATCCGGTGCTCATCGACAAAGACGGCACCTGGCACTGGTCTTCCCGCGAACTTTCCCCCTACCAGAAGGACAACTTCTCGGTCAATTACTTCCGCGGACTCGAAGGCTCTGCCGCAAACTGCAAAAAGTCTCCGGCCCTTTCTGAACTTCCCGACGCCGACATCGCCTTCCTCGCCCTGCACGGCAAATGGGGCGAAGACGGCCACATTCAGGCAATGCTTGAAAACTGGGGCATTCCTTACACCGGTTGCGGTCTCTTGGCCTCGGCACTTGCCATGGACAAGGTGAAGACTAAGGAAATTTACAAGGCAAACGGCATTCCGACGCCTCCGTACCGAGTCATCTGGAAGCATGACTTTACAGGCGATACGCTCGTGTCCGTTTCCGACGAACTCGGATTCCCGCTGGTGATCAAGGACCCGCTGGGCGGCTCCTCTATCGGTATCGGTATCGCCAAGGACTTGGACGAAGCCGGCAAGATTGCTCAGGACCTGTTCAAGGATTCCAACCGCCTGCTCTGCGAAAAGTTCATTGCCGGAGAAGAAGCAAGCTGCGGCTACATCGAAGGCGAAAAGCCGCTCCCGCCGACCGAAATGCGCATGACCACCCGCGAATACTTTGACTTTGAAGCCAAGTACAACGGCGAATGCAAGGAAGTCACTCCGGCCGAATTTGAACCCGATCTCACTGCACGAATCCAGGAACTCGTGAAGAACGCCCACTATGCCTTGGGCGGTGCAGGCTACAGCCGTACCGATGTGCGTATCACCAAGGACAAGCAACTGTTCGCTATCGAAACGAATACGCTCCCGGGCATGACTCCGACTTCGATTCTTCCGGCCGAAGCCGCCAGCATCGGCATTACCTACAGCCAGCTGATCGACATGATCATCGACAAGAGCCTCTACATCAAAAGATAAAGTTGGTAGAACTTAGTTGGTAGAGCTTAGATAAGAAAAACTCTTCTAAGTTCTAAACTCTAAGTTCTAAGTTCTAAACTCTAAGCTCTAAGTTCTAACTATGTTCGACTTATTTGTAGATACTTCGCGCAAGGGAATCTCAATGGCGCTTCTGGAATCGGGCGCCGCCGCCCCCCGTTACTTTGAATCCGTAGACGAATCGGCGCGCGGAGAAACCGCATCTGCCATGCTCGACGCATTGCTTGAAAAGGCGGGCGCCTCGCTCGACCAAGTCACGCGAGTCATGGTCACGCTCGGCCCGGGTTCTTTCAGCGGACTGCGCACGGGAGTCGCCTTTTGTGAAGGCTTAAGCTTTAGCGGCAAGCGCAAACTCTACGGCGTTTCTACGCTGCAAGCCCTCGCCTGCTTTGCCGGCGCGTCCGCAAGTACAGCAGTCGTGATTCGCGCCCGCAAAGGCTACTGGTACCTGCGCCTTGCCGACAAAGAAAACTTCATCGAAACAGAGCAAGTGGTCGATGCCCTCAAGGCGAATCCGGTAAAGACAGTTGTCGTAGACGAGGCCGCCCTCGCCGACGAAACGTTGCCCGCCGTTTTCAAAGAAATCGGAGCCGCAACGATTCTCGACAAAGGCCGCCCCCTAAGCGATTGGGCTAAACTCTTTGATTCGGTCCCCCCGAGCTTGATGCAAGAAGCAAACTACATTCAACCGTCGTATTTCGAAAAATTGCACTGAGTTTGTCCATAGTCTCAAGGATTCGCGCCATGTCCATTCGCAAAATGAATTCCGCCGACATTCCCGCCATACTGAGGATTCAGGCTGAACTTGCGTTTCAAGACTGGAACGAGCGACAATACGAACAAGAACTCAAGGCGCCCTACACTTACGCCATTGTCTACGAAAACGAAGGAACCATTGAAGGCTACGCCGTATTCCACTTATTGGGCGCAGATTCCGAGTTGCTTTCAATTGCCGTAAACAATAGCGCTCAGCGCAAGGGAGTCGGTTCCAAGCTTTTGCATGCCGGGCTTTCGCAGCTCGATTTAGGCAAGTCCGACTGTTGCTTTCTAGAAGTCCGCGAAAACAACATCAAGGCCCGCAACTTCTACGAAAAACACGGATTTAATTTGTTTGGAATCCGAAAAAAATATTACGCCGATGGCGAAAACGCGGCGCTTTACCGCACCGAAGGAGCTCAAATTGGCTAAGCTACCCACCAAAAAACAGATTCAGAAAAAGAAAATCATTCTAAGCGCAATCGCTGCCGCTTTCGTTTTCTTGATTATCGTCTTCTACATGGTCATGACGCGAAGCGGCCATTGGCTTGTCGACGACGATGAATTTGACCATGTAAAGTGGGCAGTGGTTTTGGACGGACAGTCCGCCGACATGGAACGCATTGACCTCGCCGCCGAGCTCATGGCCAGCGGAAAGGTTGACTCCGTGCTCATTCTCGGCCGCCGCATTCTCCGCAACCGCAGCAACGCCGAATTCTACCTCGAAGATTTCATGCGTCTCGGCAGTTTTGACAGCAACGCCGTCTATATCGCCCGACACGACGACCCTTCAACCATTGGCGAAGCCTACACCATTATTCCCTGGCTCAAGTTGCACCACGCAGACACCGTCTTGCTCATTACAGGAGCCGCCGCCACGCACCGCGTCAAGCGTATCTTTAGCGTCCTCTCGGGCGAATCCCCGGTATATCTGACAACCGACGTACACCACTACCAATACAACGCCGATTCCTGGTATTCTAGCCGCGAATCCCGTAAGGAATGGCTCCGCAACTGGTTATCGCTTGCCGCCTCTTATTTCGATTTGCTCCCGGCAGGCAACCTCACCGAAGCCGATTCCTTCTACTACAAGCCCATTGTTTCGGCCAAGGAATACGAAGCCGAAAAGAATCCGATAGTTGATTTGCAATCGCTGCTCCCGAAGGTCAAGGAAAAGTTGGAAGAACCGGTGGAACTCCCCAAGGATACCGTCGTCAAGGACACTGTCGTCAGCGACACCACCAAGAAAGAATCCGCTAAATCCGACAAGAAAGAAGCAGATAAAAAGGATTCTGACAAGAAGGATTCCAATAAAAAATAATAGAGCGGCACCTTTATTTAGGAGGTGCAAAGCAATGCAAGTACTGCGGTAAGCGGCGCATTCCAGTTAATGGCCGTTTCGTTACTTGCAAACGAGCAGCGTTCATCCGTATACGAGAATCCAGTTTTTTCGCCCGGATAATGCGGCGCACGGTGCTTGTCCTGGCGATCGCTGTTGATGCCACCCACCAGAAGTCCCGGAATCGGTTCATCGACGCCATCGGAATGGCTCAAACGATGATGCGGGTCTTTCGGCGAGCTCCACGCGGATCCCGTCACAAAGCTGACGTCCACCGGATTGCGGCCGTAAATGTAATTCACCAATTCGCGGCACCAGAAATCGAGCGACATCCCGCCCAGACTAGGCGCCCAGCGCTTTACGATCGCAAGCGTCAGCGCATGGTTTGCAATATCGCCGTTGCTGCCCCAAATAAACCTGCGCACGGGAATGCCGTAAGCGTCGACTCTCTGCAAGTCAATGATTTCGCGAGCGGTCATGGCAAGAGTGGTGCGGGCCGCAATGCGGAATTCTTCGTCCTGGTCCTGCAAGGCGAGCGCAATCCAGCCAAAATTCTGAGTGTCGCGCCAGTCCAAGCAGGACTTGGGCGGAATGAGTTTCATGTCTTCCAAGAGCAACGAGCGCAAGCTTTCGGCGGTAAGGCCTTCTACAGCTTCGCCGCGGGCCAGCAATTCGCGGTAAAGCATGGCGCGGGCCCAGAAAAATTCATCTTCGGCATGTTCGTCGCCGTAACCGCCACTGCCTTCGGTATTATGCGGCCAATCTTCGAACGGTCGCGATGCCGCCCAATTGTAGGCCTTTACCGCGGCTTGCAGGCAGCGTTCTGCGAACGCCGTATCGCGTTTGCGATACACGCGCGAAGCGGCTGCAAGCGAGCCCGCAAAATTCAGCGTTGAGGTTGTCGACTTTCCAAGAATCATGCGCTTTTGCAACAAATCGGAATCGCGAGGTGAAACAAAGCCGTCCCAATGTTCGGGCGTCACCTTAAAGAACACACCGCCATCGTTGTCCTGCATGCGCAAGAAAAATTCAAGTTCAAAACGGACTTCGTCCATCAGGCTGTACATCTTGAGGCCATCGGGTCCAATCACAGGCTCGGCCGAATTGATCGCCTTGTAGGCACGGTTTTCACTCACGGAATCCGCATTCAATTCGCAAGCGAGCAGCAAAGTCGCAACAGACACGCCGCCATTCACAATATACTTGCCATAGTCGCCGGCATCGTACCAACCGCCATGGGCGTTCCATGATCCTTCACGATTCATGCTCGGGTGGAACCCGATACAATCGTCCAAGTGTGCAGCCGGCCTCGACCATTTACCCGCAAAATCGGGCGTCAAATCGACACCGCTACGCTGGTAATAAAACGACTTGATGTTCGCAAGCAACTGGCGGTAAAGCCATTCCGTCGAAATTTCAAAAGGTTCGGTTTCAAAAACCAGGGAATCTTTTTCGGCAACGTTTTTCTTCCGAATCTGGATAACAAAGATTCCCATTTGCGTCACTTCCGAAAAGTCCCCTGACCAGAGGGTTTCGCCAGTATATTCGCAAACGCCGTGATGTTCAAAAGACCCCTCCACCAGAGAGCCTTCCCACACCATTAACAAGTCTTCATTTTGGACACATCTTGCGACACGGAATTTATAGGAATCCACACCTTCATTAGCAGATTTAAACTCCTGCGGATTCACAAAGAAAATCTTTGCCGCATCGGTAGCGTAACCGACATGGTTGTAGCGAACAGGAATCTTCATATGACAAGAATAGTTATTCATTGTACTATTCTCTAGCTCCCTTGTATACATATCTGTTTACCGCTGCAACCGCGCATATTCCAAATCCATCCCTAATGATAACGAACTATAGCAAATTCTATGCTATAGTTCGAAAAAATCCCTAAAAAAAGCGTAATTTTTTGTTAGGGTTCGCTAGAATTCGTAATTCAAGGCTGCGATTATGTAGAAATCCTTATACTGGTCGGCCTTGTTATCCGGGCGGTAGTTGAGAAGCGTCCCCACAGTCCAATCAGAATACAACGCCGGAGAATGATGAACGCGCAACTTTGCGGAGGCGTCAAGATCAAATTCCATTTCGTCGTAATCCTTGTTTTCGATTTCATAGCTCAACAAGTTCTGGCGAAGGCTACCCGACAGCGTCAAGTCCAAGAAATCCGGCTTGATTTCCATTTCCAGATTGTCCATCAAGTTCCATTCGAATTCGCTCATGTCGTTGCGGTTGTAAATCTTGTACCTGGGAGTCAAAGAAACCGTATTGCGAATTCCTTCGAGCGTTGTCGTCAAAGAAATCGGATAGCGCTGTTCCAAGTAGTCGCTGCCATGCAGGTAATAGCCGAGAATGCCGTAGGTCTTGTTCTTGAACTGGAAGTGCGAAAGCAGGCGGTCCTGTTCAAATTCAGACATGTCTGTAAACACCACCAACACGCCGCCGATTTTCAGCACATGTTCGGGCATCTTGTAGGACCAGCCCAATTCCATGGTATGCTTCATCAGTTTTTCGGTGAACTGGGTTGCCAGATAAGGCTCGTCGGCCAAGGCGTAGTAATCAGCCCAGCGGGCAGAGTCAATCTTGATCGTATCAATGCCGTTGAAAACCTTCATCGACGGGCGGCCCTTGATTTCTTCGAACCACGGGTCATTGTAAACGCCCGAGGTGGCGGAATAGTTGGCATACAGGCGCTGCGGCGTGCTGCGAGTTCTGTAGTTGAAGGCATACTTGAGCGTAAGGCCCATCTTGTCGTTCAACTTGAAATCATTCTTCACGTAACCGTCATGAATGTAGAGCGTTCTCACAGGGTCCTGTTCATGTTCCTTGAGCCAGTTGGTATGCGCCCCCGGGAGCCCCCACTGCGTACCCTCGCCCATTCCGAACAAATTGTAATCGTTACCCTTACCTGCCGCGTTTTCGACATTCAAGCAATAACCAAATCCGAAATTCCAGAAGTCGTAGATTTTTTGCTTGAAGTTACCGCCGAGCATACGGGAATTCTGCAACAAGTCTTCGGAACCGGCGCTGTAATACTCGCTGCCCACGTATCTAAAGAAGCCTTCGACAAAAGTACGCGCATTCGACCACTGATACGCTCCAGAGAATGCCCAGTGTTCATGCCCCCAGAATTCACCACTCGTCGGTTCAATGTCATCGGTGTGGATTGTCTTGGCGACTTCACGAGCCTTATTCAAAAGATACTTCAATTCTTCGCGCATTTCAGCCGGAGTCTTCATCGAATTTTCGCCAAAAATCTGTTCCAGCTTTCTTGTACTGAGCGAATTCACCTCGTTCACATTGCTCATCAGCTTGTTGAGCAAAGCAAAATTGGACGGATCAAGCCCCGCTTCCGAGAACACCTGGTTCACGGCACGCATCTTCGCCGCATTCAGCGTGTCTGCGGCACCCACAGCAATCTGACCGTTCAACTTGATATCGCCCGGATAAAAGAGCCAGTTACCATCGGCGAACAGGTTTCTCGAAGACACCACCGGTTTCACGGTATTCGTGTTCGGGTCCATGCCGTCTCTCAAGAACGGATCTTCCAGGTAATCTTTGCTTGTCACAAAGCCCAAAGTCCCGTTAAAGCGGCGGTGCATATTCCAACGGACTTTTGCGCCACCCACCATTCTCTGGGCTTCGGCTTCGCCGTCGTCCACGTAATCCTGGTAAACGTCGTAATTGCGTTCACCAACAGTCTTGGGAGCATTCATTTCGCCCATGAACACAGAGCCCATGAACATCGGGTCATTGGCCGAATTCTTGAACACGTTCACGTCGTAGCTTGCCCCAAAGGCATGCAATCCGGCCAAGTAGAGTTCACCACCGTTGGTATAGAAATCACCCAACACCAGGCGTTGCATATCGTCGGTATAGCTGGCCTGGAACTGGTAAACCTTAAAGTGATCCCATGCATCGCTCGAGATATCGGTCACCACTTCGAATGTCGCACCGGTCGGCGATTTCATCAACAGGCTTGCATTCCAGTTCGTAAAGAATCCCGGAACCTGGAAATAGTTGATGTAACGTTCGCCGGGCTTCACCGTGTCTTCTTGCGAAACATAATCTTTGCCCGAAGAATTGTGGCGGGTCAACACCTTGTGGTACCCCAGTTCAATGCCCACGTTACCCGAAATACTCCATGCAGAATCTTGAGTATCCTTCAAGGAGCCCGCATACTTGGCGCCGTCGGCATACGGGTTCACCGGTTCTTCACCAAGAACACTCTTGTATTCACCCACGTTTCTCGAGAACAGCTTCGAATTGTCCCCCAGAGCCGGGCGGACATCTTGCGGCGGAATGTCGTCGGCGACAAAAGCAAGCTCATTGTTTTCGACTGTAGAATTTCTTTGCGTCAGCACATTGTCGCCAAAATCGACAATACCGACTTCGTTCACATCGATTTGCGTACGCATCAAGTTCACAGACGAATTTTCACCTGCGACAAGAGCCACATGGTTGCCCGAAAGCGTAGACGCATCAATATCGATCACGGCACTGTGCGTCGCCCACACACCGACATTCATACAGTCTTCGACTCGAGTCCACTGCAACGCCACAGAGCCGTTACGCACAAAAACGCCAGCACGGTCCGCACGCGAAATAACACCGTCGCGAACATCAAGCGAGCCGCTTTCGACCGCAATGCCGAACATGGCATTTTCAATATTTGTCCCCTGAATTTCAGAGCGTTTGGCTCCCGTAACCGTAATACCGTTCCACATCTTGCCTTCTTCGGCAGAAGTCATGGTCACCGCATTACCCTTTTCGCCCATAATGGCAATCGAGCCTCCACGGACGTCAAGCCCCGTACCTTCGGCAAAATAAAGCGCCGTGCCCGCTTCGACGACAAGCGCCTTTCCCTCGGGCACGACAATCGTTTCATTCACCAGGTACGGCGAGTTGTCCTTCTTTAAAAATCCGGTAAGTGTACCGCCTATGATGCTCTTTTTGAGCGCACCCTCATCAACGGCAAAAGCACTCACGTGGAGTGCTGCCATAATGAGCGTGGATATAAACCATCCCCTCATTTTCATTAACGAACCTCGTAATCCTTCTTAGCTCTAGCCGTGTATCCACTCTTGTGGACGACTTCGATATCTATATGGTTCTTCGCATCACGCGAAAGTGTTACCGGAATCTGGTAATCCAAAGTATGAATCTGCGTCAATGATTCCTGCAAGATAATCTTTCCGTTAAATCGGACTGTCACCTTGTTCAAGTATTCAGGATCGTTTTCTGGAATCCGGATTCTAAACTGCAGCGTTCGCGTAATACGGTCCTCAATATCTTCCGGCGGAGGCGGGACCTTCAGGATTTCCTTCGGACCTCCAAAGACTTCGATTGGGAATCGCTTGTTCGGATAGCAGCCCATGGTCTTTGTGAGTTCAACTTTGTTTGCAGCCTGGTCTTCGATACGGACTACGTATTCGTGGCGGCCCTTCTGGAGTTTTACTCTCTTCTGGGCATTCTTGGTAATCGCTTCTTCCGAAATCTGGCTACCGTCCGATTCAATGGACATCACGGCGGCATCGTTCTTCATGTCGCCTACAGACACGTTTGCAACGCAGTGCAAGGAGTCGTAAGACGAAATCGTTGCGGTCGGAGCCTTGGTATTGACTCCGGAGCAGGACTTGTTAATCTGCAAGTCAATCGTCTTGGAATTCGTGAGACCAGCACCATTGAATTCAAGCGTTGCCTTGTCTGCTGTCCAAAGACCGTTTTCGTCGCTAATGGCAATCTTTTCAGAGAAGGTGTGAGCCTTGCCGTCGGCGGCGCGAATCAAGTTTTCCGAAGTAAAGCCCTTGCCCACCTTCAAAATCAACGATGCATTTTCGTCAGAGGTACGGTAAGAACCATCAATCGAAAGACCGCCTTCGCAGATTTCTACCGGAGAAGTCGTGCTCAGGATAAAACCATCGGCCGGAAGCGCTGCGGCAGCCTTCTGGGCTTCTTCACGCAGTTCTTGCTGGAAGGTAGAGTCGGCCTTCTGTACTTCAGCCTGCAATTCCTTAACCGACTTGGACTTGTCAGCCAAAATCTTGCTCAAGCGCTTGGCAAAGCGGGCTTCACCCGAAGAGGCAAGCTTTACGACCACCAGGGAATCCTTTCCGAACGTGGTTTCGCCAGCCCCGATAAACACCGGCTTGTCGGAACCTGCGGGCGTAATTTCGAGCTTACCGGTCTTAAGGCCTGCAAAGAACACGCCTTCGCCGCCAATATAACCTTCGGTACCGCGAATCGATGCGGTTGCGGTTCCGGTCTTAAAGATAAACTTGGATTTCTTGTTTTTGAGTTTGTGAACGGCAAAATTCAAGAACCCTTTTTCGACATCGATCTTAGTTTCAAAGCCACCTTCGTCGTTGGGTTCAAAAAGTTTTTCCATTTCGACGATCGTGTTTTCACCGATCATAATGGAGCTGCCGTCAGGGAGACCGAACACGACTTCGGATGCGACACCCGTACGCACCTTGTCGGACTGATACACGTTGGCACCAGTCTTAATGTGAATCCATTCGTTCTGTTTAGCTTTCCAGCGGTCCACTTCACCTAAAGTCATACGGACTTTACCGATCGCTGTCGCAGAAAATACCATTGCCGGCATTACGGCAAGAATCATCATTGAGCGTAAAAATGTTTTACTTGAAATGGATACTCTGACCATCATGTGCCCCTTTCTATATCAAGTAAAAAATATTCTTTTTTTACGTAAAAAGCATTACTTTTTTTCACAAGGTGATATAAATCAAGCCCTAAACAGGCTTTTTTTAGCCACCGGCGAGCTTTACCGTGTATCCGCGCTTTTCAAGTTCGGTTTTTAGCAGATTTCGCTTGTCGCCCTGGATTTCGATCACAAAATCCTTGACCGAGCCGCCTACCCCGCACTTTTGCTTGAGTTCGCGGCCCAATTCCTTGAGTTCGGCTTCGTCGAGCGGCACGCCAGTCACTACACTGGCCATTTTTCCACCCCCAAGGCGCTTGAGCTGGATTCTTACCACACCATCACCCTGCGGACGCTCCGCTTTGGGCTTTTCCTGCTTGACGCGGCCCCCCAAAGCGGTAGAATAAACCAATGTAGAACGTTCTTCGATACCCATTGCAAACCTCTAGTCGTTTTTAATGCCCAATTTTTCCATGGCAATCTTCTTGCCGGTCTGGAAATCGCACTTTCCGGAGCCCAATTTGGGCAAATCATCGAGTTTGAGCACATAAGACGGCAGCATCAGCGGCGGAAGTCCCACTTGCTTGAGCCTGTCCTTGGCCTCGTCCTCGGAAATGTCGCCCGCAAACAGGAGCGCAATCTTTTCGCCCTTGGAGCCATCGGGCACGGCCACCGTAAAGTGGTCCACGCCTTCAAAGAACGCCGTTTCCGAAATCTTGAAGTCCACGGAACCAAGGCTCACCATTTCTCCGCCGAGCTTTGCGAAGCGGCTGTAGCGGTCCACAATGGTTAAGTAACCGTCTTCGTCTACATGGCCCTTGTCGCCCGTCTTGTACCAGCGGCGGCCATTGATAATCGCAATTGCCTGCGCCGTCTTTTCGGGATTCTTGAGGTAACCCTTCATAATCTGGGCGCCACCGATCAAAATCAGGCCGTCTTCGCCAATGGGCAATTCTTCCATGGTATCGGGATCCACAATGCGGAACTGCGTACCCGGCAGCGGTGCGCCCACGGTACCCGGCTTGTTGCCCACCAGAACCGTCTTGTAGTCGTCCATCAACACGTCCTTGGTATTCACGGCTGCCACAGGAGTCGTTTCGGTACAGCCGAAGCCTTCAAAGATTTCAAGCTTGAATTTGGTGCGGTAAAGCTGGCGAACATCCTCGCGAATCTTTTCGGCACCGGCGTAAATGCGGCGCACGCTCGAGAACATCAGCGGGTGCACAGCGCGGTTCACTCCCCACATGCGAAGGAACGTGCCCGTCGCCACCATGAACGACACCTTGAACTGAGCACAAATGCGCGACACAAGCTTTGCATCGGTCGGGTCGGGGCAGGTGGCCACCGGCACGCCTTCCACAAGGCAAAGCATCGTCGTAATCGAAAAACCGAATGCATGGAACAGCGGGAGCGAACCCAGGAACACGTCATCGGCGCAGGGATTCAAAACGCTTTCGCACTGTTTGATATTACCCATCAAGTTGTAATGCGTGAGTTCCACACCCTTCGGCCTACCTTCGGAGCCCGAACTAAAGATTACTGTAGCCACATCGTCAAGCGTGACCTTCTTGAAGAAACGCAATTCCAGGTACCAGGCCGGCAATACGAGTACTCTCAAGAAGTTGAGAATCATGGTTCTCTTCGGAATCATCTCCTTAAGGTCTTCCATATAGTACACTTTGTACTTTGAAAGCAGAATGTCCATGTTAATGCCCTTCTGCTTCAATTTCTCGACAAAGACCTTGGCCGTAATAATGCTCTTGACATCGGCAACACCACAGCAATAGTCCATGGTTTCAGGCGTATTGGTGTAGTTCAAGTTGTAAACCGTCTTACCGCGCACAAGGCATGCCATGTTCGCAATAATGCCCGGGCCCGAAGGCGGAATCAGCACACCCACCTGCTTTTCGCCGACAGTTAATTTATCAATAACCTTCGCAAAAGAAAGCACTGCAGTCGTAAGCGTATGGGCAGACAAGTGCTTGCCGTCGGGGCTATACACAGAAGGACCACTCCCCACCTTCTTTGCCGTACGGATCCAGGCAGAAGCCACCGGACGGAGCTTACGAATGTATGTCTCCCAAGCGGTAATAGAAAGTTCCTGTACAGCGCGCTTGATCGTTACCGGGTCTGCTTCGAGCGGGAGTTCGTTACCGAAAGCAACCGTCACAATTCGTCCGCCCGAATGCACCAAATCCTTGAAGCCGGCATCAGCCATAGAATACGAACTGCCCCACAGGCCCTGCACGTAGAACGGCAGCAGTTTTACCTTGGGCACATCGCGAATCGCCGCCGAATAATCCAGCCTAAAGCGGTTCATGTTACCCGTCGAAGTCATTGCATTTTCGGGGAACATCACCACCGCTTCGCCACGCAAAAGGGCATGGCGCGCCTTTTCCATTGCAGGAGCCGGGTTCGAAATATCCAGGTTGATAGTCTTCATCTGCGAAAGCAGCAGACGCACGTACCACTTTTCATACGGTCGGCGCGTAATCACAAAGCGCAAGGGTCTCGGGCTTGCCATCTGGATCAGCGCCCAGTCAATGTACGAGATATGGTTACCCACCAACAGTACCGGGCCTTCCCACGGAATATTCTGCACGCCCGATACCAAGAACTTGTAGTGGATCGAAAGCGCGGAACGCAGCAACTGGCGAAGCAATGTATGCGGCATAGCCCAAAGCGCCCACACCGTACCGGCCAAGCAGAAAATACCTAGAATAAAGAACAAGTCCATGCGTTCAAAATTCAGGTACTTGAGCGCCACAATCAAAAGCACGTCAAAAGCGATAATGCAAATGTTCTGCACCGCATTGCTAATCGAAAGCACGTGGCCAGCCGAACGCGGCTTAGTATTGTACAGGAGCATCGCAAACATCGGAAGCGCATAAAGGCCGCCACAGAAACCGAGCAAGGCAAACGCAACCGCATTGTAAGGACGCGGAATAAACGGAATAATCAGAATCAAGGCGGCAGCACCGGCCGTACCCAGCGGAATAAGTCCCATTTCAATAAAGGCCTTGGACATGCGCATGGCGTAGTAAGAACCAAGCACCAGGCCCACAATCGTCCCCACAATCGCATAGTTCGCCATCAGGTCCTTGTCGAACAGCGAACCCGAACCGAACATGTCTTGCACAATGAACAGCAGCAAGAATATCATGACCCAGAACATCGAAAGGCCAATAATCGACTGGCGGAGCGCACGGTTTTTCCAGGCCTTCTTGAACTTGCGGCGGGTAAAGGCAAAGTTGTAGTAACGACTCCAGGGGAACTTCATTTCGGCATCGTAGGCTCCAACAGAGGGAATCGCAAAAGCAAACACGGTACCAAGGAGTTCCATGACGGCTATGCCCGCAACAATCGGGAGCACGCCCTGCATCAGGTGGGCAAAGTCAAGCGTCTGCGGAGCAATCTGTTCAAACGCCACCGCGGTCGCCGCTGCCGACAAAAGCAAGCTTACAAAGGTAACGATCGTAAACCGGCCGGCCCCATTGGCAAGCATACGGACGCCCACCAGTTCCTTGAGGTAGCCGCTCTTTGCCGGCGAGGCTATGGCCTGCAGCACAAAGAAGAGGGCCGCCGCCGCGAACACAAACGTCATACTACCGACATACGCCGCCACACCGAACACGCCCACAGCCGGGACCATGAGCAGCGACGTTATACGCAGCACACGCTCCTTAGGGTACTTGTCCGAAAAATAGCCCGCAGGCGTTATAAGCAGCACACAAGGCAAAAGAATCAAGAGATGCAGAACAATGAACGAACTGTCACTAGATTCGAACAAATGCAAACGGTTAAGCACCAATTCCATGAGGGCAACGAGAGCCGTAGTCGAAGCAATCTGAGAAAAAACGACCCCGTAAAAAGCGAATGAACCTTGATGTTTTTCCATTTATAATTCCTTGGATTTATGGGGTAAAAGATACACTTTTTGTATGTAAAAAACAGAAAACCCCGGCCGAGCCGGGGTCTTTTTAACACTTGATTTTCAGAGGTTTTTTGCCGCGATTAGTGTTTCGGGCGGCGGTAACCGAAGGACTTCAGGAGTTCGTCACTATTCTTGATGACGTCGCCCTTACGCTTTGCAGAAGGACCGAAGCCGTCGCCAGTTTCCCTGTACTTCTTGGCGTTGAAGTCAGAAGACGGGAGCGTACAACGGAGCTTCGAACGGATAGTGGCTTCGACCTTGTAGACATAGGCGCCAGTAGCGTACTGTTTGCCGTTATCAGCCTTCACAAAGCCGTTCTTGTCCGGTTTCTGTTCGAAGTACAGGTTCAACACGCCTGCTTCGTCGGTAAAGCTCGGGTCGTTCAAATCCTGCTTGAAGTTGAAGTAATCCACGAAGTTGCCCAGAGAGGTGTACACCCAGATCTTGGCATGCAACTTGGAATCGTACAGGTTGAACTCGCTGATATCGCTCGGGATCTTGACGCCGTCTTCGCAATACTTTTCGACGTACTCTTCGACGGAGATCTTGGTGGCGTTATCGGCATCTACACCTTCGAGCGGAATCGTACCGTCAGACACGACGATATCATCCAAGGTGGCAAGGCCGCTTACAGTACCGTAACCTTCCTTCGGAACAATCACCGGCAACTTGATATCCAGAGCGAGAGTCGGGCCCAAGTGACCCTTATCCATTCCCGGATATGGTTCTTCGCCGCTACCTTCCTTGGTCTTGAAGCTGCCACCGATCAAGGTTTCAACTTCCTTGCCCGTAGAGGGGTTCTTGATGCTCACTGCGAAGGTTTCACCCTTCTTCGGCGGGTTCACAGAGTAGTATTCTTCGACCTTATCCTTGTCAATTTCGGTAACAGGCTGTTCCACAGCGATATTCACGCTCTTGGAATCCTTCATCATGACAGACACCGTATCAGAGGCTTCGTTGCCTGCCTTGTCGCGGTAGAAGCGCACGATGATGTTCGGTCCCTTTTCAAGACCCTGGATCGTCAGGGAATCCTGTTCCACACCGTTCACGGTCCACTTGACTTCTACGAAGTTCGAGCGAATAATGGAGTACGTGACCGGAGAAAGGATTTCGACAGTCGGAATCGTCTGGTCAAGCACGATGAACACGGATTCGGTAGCAAAGTTACCGTAGATGTTCTTGTAGGTGTAAGTCACAGCGTAGCCAATGTCGCCTTCGGCGTTCTTGACCATGTTGCCCTTTTCGTCGACAGCGTAAGACACGACCGTCGGCATACCCAGGCCATCGATGCTAACCGTAGTCACCGAGAAGATACCTTCGCTCACGTTGGAGTTCTTTTCGGAATCCTTGCCCTTGCCGGACTTGGAGCCCTTCGAAGAAGCACCCTGGTACATGAGTTCGCCGTTCGGGCCCTTGGCGAGGATTTCACCCGTCAAGGCGTCAGCAATGTAAGAGACTTCCACTTCCTGGTCATCCACAATCGTCTTGTAGGTAACTGTAATGATTTCCACGGATTCGGTCTTGCCCTTGGAATTGATCACCGAGGCCTTGACCGGTTCGCCATCCTTGTCAACAATGTAAGATACGGTTACCGTATCGCCGCCGACAAGCTGCGTGTAAGACACCTTTTCAGAGTTGCCGTTCACCGGAGAACGGGTCACCGGACCAGTCGGAGTTTCGTCGAGCATCAGCTTGCTGTCTGCGATTTCGTTCATCTTTCTGAACGTTGCGTCAGGCACCTTCACCGGTTCGAGGTTCACTTCGAGAGCGAACGACGTATCGCGCTTGTTGGCCGGATCCTTCACGTGCACGTACACGGAATCGCGTTCCTTGTTCACGTAGATGTTGGTATCGGCATTGCCCATATCTTCAACAATCGTGAACACGTTTTCGGCCTTGACATGCGTCGGGTTGGCGGACACTTCGACAACAGGCACTTCGTCGTTGAACATGATAACGACGGTGTCACTACCCGGCAAATCCTTAGACGGATCCTTGTAGGTAATCACAATGACATTCTTACCCTTCTTCAGGACCGTATCCTTCGAAACGATATCGTCGTCCTGACGCCAGGTAATCGTGCCGTTCTTCTTGTTCGTATAGACTGTATCCGGGTAGTTCCAAGTAGAATCGACATTGTCGTACTTGGTAATAACCACTTCAGACTTTTCGATCACGTTCGTCACGTTGATCTTGACCTTGGCAGTGTCAGTGAACTCACCGTCATCCACCTGCACATAGACCACGTAGTTCTTCTTGGATTCGTAATCCAAGGTATCCTTCAGGATTACGGCACCCGTGTGCGGGTCGATCATGAACACAGCGGTATCGCCGCTCACAGCCGTGTAAATCAGCGTGCTGTATTCCTTCTTCTTATCCGGATCGGTAGCCTTCACCGTATCGATAACGGTCCAGACCGTGGTAGATTCCGGAACGGCAATCGTCTTGTCCGAAATGGAAGGCGGTTCGTTCACGTCGTGAATGTTGACTTCAATTGTCTTGATGGTGGTAATCGGACCATCCTTGGCAGAAATCAACTGACACTTGCAATTTTCGTCGTACAAGCTGTCCGGAACATCCACCAAGTCAGTGACAGAGACATCAATCTTGACCGTCGGATTCTTTTCGTAGTCAAGACCGGCACACTTGTCCCTCTTGACCTTCACGACACCAGTATAGCTGTTGATTTCAAAGCAACCGGTCGGATCCTTCACAATCTTGAAGGTCATCACGGAATCGAAGCGGTCAACGTCAAACCACTTGATGGTATCGACAACGGTACCCTTCGACGAATTTTCGTCGACACCGATCGTATCGGTCAGAATCTCAGGAGCTTTATCCAAGTCAATCAACTTGACAGGGACCCTCAAATTGGTGTATTCTTTCTTGAGGGTTGTATCGCCATACGTCATGTACACCCAATACATGGAATCCACACCGCAGGTATACTCACCGTTTTCGCAGTCAAGCACCACATTCGCACGAATCATGACACGCATCAGGTCCGTAGAGTCCTTGTCGAGCCAGAACAATGCGGTATCACCACCCGTCATCTTGAAGGCGTTGTCATACAATTCCGGGTTCCTAGACAAGGAGTCAATATCGCTCGGGTGTTCCACGTGGCCAAGGGAATCGTTAATTTTATTGTTTTCGGTAATGACGAGCGGCCAGACATCGAACAGCGGCTTTTCGTTTTCATCCGTCACGCGAATGGTACGGTAGAGCGTGTCGGCCAAGCCCTTCGGGTCAGTCACGACAATACCCATCGTGTATTCCGGATCCGGATCGTTACGAGACGTTGCATTTCTGAGAGTTTCGTAATCGAGGAGTTTTTCATCCTTAACTTTTGCCGTAATCACGCCATTCTTGTATTCAATCGTAAAGAGGTCAGAGCCCTTCGTACCCACGCTCGGGATAGTCGTACCGACATCAAACCACGTAACCTTTGCTCCAGCGACATGGCCCGTATCTTCGTCGACCACATGGTACTGGAACAAGATTTTTCCCGTCGGAGTGACAATAATCTTATCACCCGTTTTCGGATTATCCGGATTTTCCTTGACGCCCACGGTCAACGTATCGGTCGGCGTAACGCCACGACTGGTGGTATCGCAGAAGGCGACACAGTTCGGATCAGAATCGTCATCACCATCCGGATCATCCGGGCCGTCAATGACAATCTTCGGGACTTCGTTGAGATCCTGAATGTCTACAGTCACCTTGGCGGTGTCATAGAGGCAGGCGCCATCGTACTTACCCGTCGATTGATTCAGTTCGCAGTTCGAAATCAAGACGTCGAATACGTACTTGTGAACGGCCAATTCGTAGTCCATCTTGGTCGGGTCATTCACCTTAACCTTGTTGGAATCCATCACGAACGCGAAGGTGTCGTCCTTACCGATAATGGAGTATTCCAAGTGACCAAATTCCTTGACGTGCTTGGAATCCGGTTCGGTAACATCGAGCTTGCCAATAACCGTACCCTTCGGAAGGTTTTCATCCGGTTTCAAGTCAGCGTCTTCAGCCTTCGGAGCTTCGTTCACATCGACAACCTTGATAATGCGATGCAATTCATCACCCATACCAGCCGGGTCTGCCGGATCCTTCACAGAAATGATTACCTCGTGGGATGCTTTAATCTTTTCATAGTCGAGTTTTGAGCCGTCCTTTACCGAGACCACAAGTCTCCAATCGCCATTGGCATCCTTCTTCATATTCACGACAAAGAGGGAATCCGCTCCAGAACCATTCGTATTCTTGAGTGCAGCAACCAACGTATCCTTATGACCGGTTCCAACGTCTTCGTCACGAACCAGGTAATCGGCAATAACAAACCCAGTCTTGGAATTTTCTTTAACAGACAATGTCAAGACAGAGGTAGAAGTGGTATCGCGAGGAGTATCGCAATTTTCCGTGCAGAGTTCTTCTGTTTCCTCCACACATGTTTCACCAACACATTCACTGCACTTGGGGCCTTCGCACGGCGGAATAATGATGGTCTTTTCAGGTTCGTCCGTCACAGAGAGCGAAACCTTGGCGGTGTCATAGAGGCAGGCGCCATCGTACTTGCCCGTCGTCTGATTCAGTTCGCAGTTTGCCACCAGCACCTTGAAGGTGAACTTTGCCGTCGGCTGCAAAGCTTCGTAATCCAAAGCCTTGACATTAGTCACGACAATCTTGTTAGAATCCATATCAAACGGGATGTTGTTTGCAACCCTGTCAATGATAGAGTATTCCAAATGACCGAATTTCTTGACATGCAAGGTATCCGGATCAGAGGCCGGCAACTTGCCAACAACAGAACCATTCGGCGTATTTTCCTTAACAGAAATCGTCGTATCGGTGCTTGCAAATTCAGGAGCTTCGTTCACGTCAACAAGATCGATTCTGTAGTTGAAAGTAGCAGTCTTGCCGTCGGCATCGGTAATAGTCAACTTTACATTGAAGATGGTGTCCTTGGGGAGTGCTTCATAGTTGATACCGCTCTTCACCACAATCTTCAACGAATCACCCTTAGTAACAGCCTGGAAGTATGTTGCAGCCACACCACCGCTCTTCACGTCAGTAAGTTTAGCCGTCATGGAAGCAATCTGGCCCTTATCCGGGTCCGTAATCTGGAATGCATGAACGAGTTTGCCCACAGCCGTATTTTCGTATACGTCGGATACTTTACACTGCTGAGGCGTATCGTCCGTAAAGCAATTGATTTTCGGATCTTCCGGAACGTTCTGGATCTTCACGGTGATCTTGGCCGTGTCAGCCAAGCAATGTTCGGTGTACTTGCCCGTCGTAGCGTTCTTCAAGCAGTTCGCGACTTCCACATCGAAGGTGTACACGACATTGTCTTCGTGGTTCATCTTCGAAGCATCGCCCACGTAAATGGTAGAATCCGTACCGCCCTTCATATAGAACGGAAGATCTGTTGCACCCGGCAGAATTCTGTATTCCAAGTGTCTGTAACCGGCATTCTTGCTATCAGGATCGATAGCCTGGACAACGCCAATCGAGGCATCTTTAGCCAAGTTCTCGACCGGATACAGAGTAAGCGCGTCTCTAGTTTCACCAGCCGGAAGGCCATCGTTTTCGCCACGAACACCCGTAATCGAAGGAGCTTCGTTAACGTCGTTAATAACAATCGTCTTCTTGACCGTAACGGCATTGGAACCAGCGACACCACCACGATCCTTCACAGTCATGGTAATGCTATAAGAAGACTTTATGGCTTCGTAATCCAGAAGATTGGGATCCTTGACGGAAACAACCAGCCACAATTTTCCTTCTGCATCAGCAACCGCGTGATCAGTCACGACGAACAAATCATCAAACTTCGAGCCGCTGGAAGCATCGTCGGTTACAACATAGGAAACAACCAACTCTGTTCCGACATCAGCGCCATCAACATCCTTGACTTCAATCTTACCGACGACAGCATCAGGGATGACAGGCATGGTCTTCGTATTTTCATCGATTTCGAAAGTCTTGCCATCATCAATGATAACCGGAGGTTCATTTTCATCCGTGATGTTTACAACCACATGAGCGGTATCATAGAGACAACTAGTCGTCAAATTCCCATTATCATCTTTTGCACAGTTGGTAACCCTGACATCGAATTCATACTTGTGGCCAGGAGTCGTTTCGTAATCCAGAGAATCGACTGTCGTCTTAATAGTACCCTTGTTGCTACTCGTCGTAATCGAGAACGGAACACCTGTCGTTAAAATAGAATACTGCAGGTATCCATATTTTGCAACATTCTTGGTATCCGGATCATCCGCCGCAATCACGCCTACAGTAGTACCCTTCAACCGATTTTCAGAAACACTCAACGTTGTATCAGCAAGGACAGGTTTTTCGTTCACGTCAATCACATTGATGGTACGAATCGTGGAATCACTGATGGTACCAGCATTATCCAAACGGAGCGTTACCTTGTAAGCTGTCTTTGCAAGAGTTTCATAATCAAGGTTCGTCGTCTTAACACTTATCTTGATATAAGCAGTATCAACAACATCAGGATCCTTAACAGCGTTCTTCACCAAATCAAAACTGAACAGGGATTTTGCCGCCGTAGCATCAGCACCGTCAACAATAAGTTTAAACTTGCTTGAATCAGCAACATCATATTCAACATTCTTGACCGGAATGGTTGCAATCAAAGTCGTCGCGGCCGTATTTTCATTGACATTATATGAGGACACCTTATCATTAAATTCAGGGCCATTCATATCAGCGATAGTCAATTCAAATTCACCATCGCGCAAATTATTGGGCATCACGGCGCCAGTCAAGTTAGAAATTTTCAAAATGAGCTTTTCGTCCGGCTCCTTAACACCATCTTTGAAAACGTTGATATAAATCTTTTGATCATCTGCCGGCTCATAGGCATCTCTCTTAATCGAAACAGATTTTGTGTTCTGTCCACAAATCGGGAACGTGGCCTTCGAACCGGTCACACCAATTTGGAAGTCCGCCTTTTCTGCATACCCAGCACCCTTGCCAACAACATCAAAGCAATATTCAAAGTGAACATCAATTTGTGCCTTAGAATCAAGCCTTATCGGAACCAGCGCATCCAGGTTATTTTCAGGGAATTTACCACCAGAAATTGCCTTCGGGTCAATATTCAATGTATCCGGATCAAACGGAACAAAGCGGAATCCAGAGCCATCAAAATTTGCATTAATAGAAACAACATCAGCAAGCAACTGACCGGCCAAAGTCATCTGTTGTTCTATATAAATTGTTCCTGTTGAAATATACGTTCCCTGCATAGAGTCAGCATGAACCAAGGCAGCCCAATGAATATCATTCGGCGTATAGAACAACAAGTTACCCGCATAGTCTTTATTTGCTACACCAGCTCCACCCGAGATAGACCACTTCTGAGCGTTTGCATCATAACTAGCATCAGCACTCCACCTACCATCAGTCCACGTCGCAGTGGAATCAACATAAGCAATACGAACTTTCGGGTGTGCAGAACCAAAATCAAAGCCATTCTTTACAAAGATTCTAGTCAAACGACCTCCATAGGGCATTCGAATAAGAAGCACACTATTATTAGCAAATGTAAAATGGTCAACATAGTAATCATATGGACCACTACCTGCAGGGACGTCGATGACAGCCATCGAATTGTTCATTTCATAAGACGGTAGGTTCGTGCCAAAATTACTTGCCGGGTTTACAGGGACTCTCAATTGAGAGTTTATTTGGGGGACAGTATCAGGACAATTCGCCTGACCATAAACAGGCTTTTGCTGAATAGCATCATTATACAAGCTAACAACATCGCCAGAAAGACACTGAGGGCCATAAACAGTTCCGCTCCAAGTGGAATAATTGCCCAAAGTAACACCCCCTGTCACACGAACAGGTCCTGTAGAGAACAAATCATTGCCATTGCTAAGCAAAATTTTGCCACCAATCAAGATCGGACCACCAACAGTATGCTCATCATTAGCACTACTCATATCAAACGGACCTGAAGCAGTACCGAACCATCCAGAACTGTCTGTAACCTTGATATTTCTTCCTCTAAAAATAATACCATGGGCACCGAACATCTTGTATTTCATCAAGTTGTCCCAGTATTTTTGCTGATCAGGAACAGCAGACCCATCTTCATGTGAGAAAACAAATGGCGCTACATCCGCTGCAAAAGCGGGGACCGCCAAGGCCACAACAAAACCGAGTTTAGCTATTATGCTCTTTCCAAACCACATAATAAACTCCTAAAAATTAAGTGTACTATATACCCCTATATTTCACCACCATAAAAATACAAAACTTTTTTAATTATTACAATAGTGATACTGCATAAAATGTTAATAAGTTGTTGTTTTACCTACCATTTTGTGTATTCTGAGTTAAAAATGACGTTTTTCCGTGATGTCCGACACCCCAAACCGGCGCCTCCAGTCGCCCCTCGAACGAAAAATTTCGTTTACAAGCAAACTATTTTGAAATTTTTCTTATAAATTATATGCCAATTCTAACAAGCTACCTCCGAGCCTTGGCCCGGGGGTTTTGTTTAAGAAATTGCGTACGAACTCTTATTTCTTGTTTGCCGGACGCTTATAACCGAAGGGTTTCAGTAGTTCATCGCTGGACTTCGTCACGTCACCCTTGGTCTTGGTGGTCGTGCCACCGAGCGGCGGGACAGAGCAACGCAGATGGTTACGCAGGCTGGCATCCACCTTGTACAAGTAGGCGCCAGTAGCCAAAAGCTTACCGTTCTTGGCATGTACGTAACCGTCCTTATCCGGTTTCATTTCGAAGAAAATCTGCGTAACACCGGCTTCGTTTGCGAAGCTCGGGTCATTCAGTTCCTGCGTAAAGCTGTACTTGCCCACGAAATTGCCAAGCGTCGTATAAACCCAGATATCGAGTTTAATGCTGGAATTATACAGGTTGAACTGACTGAAGTCGCTGGGGATCTTGGTACCGTCTTCGCAGAATTCAGACACATATTCTTCGACCGTGTATTCCTTGTAGTCCTTCTTGGCGGCGGCATCGAGCTTGGAGGTGTCGACACCGATACCGGCAGAAGATATCATACCGTTCGGAAGAATCAAGTCGTCCAAGGTAGCAAGGCCACTCACGGAACCGCTCTTGCCGTCGCTAATCGTCGGGAGAGTCACGTTAAGAATGAGCGTCGGGCCCAAGTGCTTGGAACTCTTGGTATTCGCATACGGCTTTTCACCGCTGCCTTCCTTGGTCTTGAAGTCGCCACCGATCAAGGTTTCCACTTCTTCCTTGGTCGTCGGGTTCCTTACGCTAACCGCGAAGGTCTGACCCTTCTTGGGCGGATTGTCGGCGTAATATTCGTCAACCTTGTCCTTGTCGATCACCGTCACCGGGCGTTCCACGGCAATTTCTAGGTCCTTGCCTTCCTTCATGAACACACGGACCGTATCAGAAGCGATGTTACCCGCCTTGTCCTTGTAGAAGCGCACGATAACGTTCGGGCCCTTCACAAGTCCCTGCGTGGTCAAGGTATCCTGCTTTTCGCCGTTAACGGTCCATTCAACCTTCACGTAGTTCGCATGAGACACCTGGTTGTCGAGCGGAGAAAGGATTTCCACCGTCGGGAGCGTCTGGTCGAGTACCACGAATACGGACTGTTCGGCCACGTTGCCATACTTGTCGGTGTAAGTGAACGACACCTGGTAACCGCGGTCGCCTTCCGGATTCTTGACCAAGTTGCCCTTCTTGTCGACAACGTAGGTCAGTTCAAGCACCTGGCCGGACGTTCTGTCAAGATATTCGTAAGAGACCTTAAAGATACCGGTAGAGCTGTCGGAGTTCTTGGAAGACACAAAGCCGCCGTTACCGTCGACATTCAGAGCCATACCCGTCGTCGCGTCGGCCTGGTAAGAAATAGTCACCAGTTGGCCGTTGATTTCGGTCTGGTAAGACACCGTAATCACTTCAATAGAATCGACCTTGCCCTTTTCGTTTACAACGGCCTGCTTCACAATATTACCCTTGGTGTCGGTCACGTAGCTCACAGTGACTTCGGTACCGGCAATCTTTGTCGGGTAGGAATTCAGGACGTTCGTGCCGTTGATCGGGGTTCTCGTGGTATTCGGGTTCAGTTCGTCAAGCGAAACCGTCTGCTTTGCAACCATCGAAAGGGCATCGTAGGTAGTCTGCGGCACAGCCACCTTCTTGGTGATATCGACCTTTTCGAACTTCAAGGTGTCCTTGGTTTCGCCCATAATCGGGTCGTAATCCGTAATGTACACGTTGATGTTGCGTACGGAATCCTTCACGTACACGTTCGTATCGCCTACGGCCGGCTGCTCCACAATGGTATAGATGTTGCTTGCGAGGTTAGCGTCGCCGCCGGCATCAACAACCACCTTCGGCGAGACATCGCTAAAGTAAGCAATAAAGCAATCTTCGGCACAGCCTTCAAAGCCGTCTATATCACAAGCTTCCTTGCAAATCTTGTTGTATCCTGGCACAAGATTCGTGTCAGCACAGGTCAGGTTCTTCTTGTTCACTTCCCAGCAGACATTGATAGAATCCTTGTTCGTGTGGATAATTTCCGGGTAATGCCAAGTCGAATCTTCGTTGCTTGCCACCGGGATTTCAACAACCGGAGGCGGGACATCGATCAGCTTCACGACAACAATCTTGGTGTCGGTACCGCCGCGGCCATCGTCAACCTTGACCTTGATCGAAATCGTCGGATTCTTTTCGTAGTCAAGCCTGTCGCACTGTTTGGTTGTCACGACTCCGCTTGCAGACACATCAAAACACTTACTCGGATCTTCGACGAGAGTCCAGGTGAGCGAATCGCCGTCTTTATCGGTAGCTTCCAAGGTATCCACCACCGTACCCGGGTCAGAATTTTCCCTGACTTGAATGGTATCCGTGATAATCTTCGGAACTTCATTCACATCATTGACAGTAATCGTAATAGTTCCGACAACATAGAGCGTCGGATCGTTCTTGTCGGCCAGTTTAACATCAATTGTATAAACATGCGGTTCGGTTTCGTAATCAAATTCCTTCTTGGTCTTGATTACGCCTTCGGGAGTAATCGAGAAGTAGGCTGTGTCGCCGCCGACAGCGGTAAACACATCTTGTCTGTACACGGGCACGGAGTCGTTTTCACCCCATTCAAGAGTGCCAACGACGGTTCCCGGAACTTTATGTTCGTCGACATCAAATTCCTGATCGTCAAGAATCGGATTTTCGTTGACATTGCCAATCGGGATAATAATCGTCGTATCAGCCTTCATCTTATTGTCAACATCTTCGACATGAACTTGAATATCGATATACTGAATCTGTTCAAAATCAAACTTGGTCGAATCCTTGACACGAACCGTACCATCTTCGTCAACCGTAACAAAGTCACTGTAATGGCTAGTATCGCTCAAACTATACTTGCATTCGGGGCAACCAAAAACACCATGAACACCGCGCAAGGTATCAATCACAAGACCATTCAGAGGATTTTCGTTAACCGCATGCAAAGTGTCTTTTTCGAACTTGAGCGGCGGAAGATCCGGATCACTGATTTCCAAAGTGATGAACCCATCATGAGAGCCGTCCTTCAGCGTTGCTGCATTCAGGTTCTGAATGATAATCCTAAAGGTTTCTTTTCCAGGCTTGCCGTCTGGACCTTCATCAATTTTATCATCAAACGCAGTCAAGATGATAGGGTCTCTCAGGTTCTTGCTATCAATATCAAAATAGGCCTTGCCAGGATTGACGCATTTCGTTCCATCGAACAATGGAATATCTGCAGTAGCGATATCAGCGCGAGTGGCAAGACCATTGGGATCCTTGCCATCTACGGTTCCACCAAAATCAAAGCAATATTCGAAATCGATAAGAGTTGTGGCCTCTTTGTCCAGAGCGATTTTAACCGTATCTTGCTTGTGACCTTCGACCAAATAAGTCTTTACGCCTTCTGCAGTATTCAAAACAGGAGGATCGAACGGCACATAGCGGAAAGAACTTCCATCAAATTCATGACCAATTTCGAGTTCGTTGGCAAGAAGCTGACCGGCTAAAACCAAGTTCGGACCGACCTTTATCTTTTTCTTTGACAAGAACGAACCCTGGAAGAAAGATCCACCATTCATTGCAGACCAGTCAATACCCTCTTTGCAATGGAACAATACGTTTCCTGCATAGTCTTTATTCGCAACAAACGTAGAATTCGTAACATTTACCCATGAGTCCCCTAAGTACTGAGCACCTTCGTCAACATAAGCCACTTGAATTGTCGAACTGGAGTTTGCAACGATTGTGCCACTTATAAACAGACGAACCAAATTCTTGTTGTTCGCCATACGAACAACTATGCTCGAATTCGCACCCATAATGATGTTTCCACCAACATAAACGTCATATATATTCGAGCCATTACTATTAGGCGGAACATCAATGTTATAGGTTTGGCCATTATTAATGGTTATATCGCTATAAATAACGTTCGCACTTGCAGGAAGAGCCGGCACATCAGGAATTGTAAGATACGTCGGGACTTCAGGAACACTGTCGTAAGAACACATACCAAGCTTGGCGGCAGCCCCTTGAGCAAGCCTACCTACAGGATCTTTATCGTTTTTAAATTCAGCTTGGATGGTTGAATTCTGATTCTTGGTGGAAGCAACACCCTCGATGCAATGCGTTCCGTAGAAGGAATTGCCATTTGCACCCGAATTAAAATCACCCTTAACACGTGCTGGGCCACTTAAAAAAACATCTGGTCCATCTTGGAAAACAATTTCACCGCCAATATAAATCGGACCACCTAATTTATGGTCACCATTAGTCAATTCCATATTACCATGAGCAGTACCAATGGCACCGTTGACATCGGGAGCACTCGCATGTCCCATGGAGATACCAAAAGTACCCCACATCTTGAAGGTCATCAATTTATTCCAATACTTCTGGTGTTCCGCTTTTATAGTGTCATCCATCGTTTTCGGATCACTTACATCCGAAAGTTCATTGTAATACGTTGCAAGGCTATCGAAAACCAACGGCGCGACATCTGCAGCAGAAGCAACCCCCGCTGCCATCAGCACGAGCCATAATTTGTTTAAAAAGTTTTTCATGTTGATTACTCTAACCATCTTTTACCCCCTGTTGTATTACAGGATTTCAACTCCTGATTCAAAAATACATAAAAAAACTTTACATAGGTTACCTTTTTTTCACAAAGCTAGCCTTTTTCATGGACAAATCGTCCACTTTTGTTCCGAAAATTTGTTTTTGCCGCTTTCCCTTGACAAAAATCACGAGATATTGCTAAATTGCGGGTTCCTAGGCCCTGCGCAATGACTATTTGCGGGCAACTCGCCAGGGCGAAAGCAGCAACGGACTTGTGAATTTTTATGTGCTCAGGTCGCCTAGGATTTTTTTTCGCCCTTAACAGGGCTTTTTTTTATAAAAAAATGGATTCCGTCGCTACGCTCCAGGATGACGTTGCGCCAGTCTACTGTCTACTAACCACTGCCTACTGTCTACTAAAAAAATGATTCTTTGGACGATTCGCCACACCAAGCCCTACAACCCGAACGATGTCTGCTACGGCAGACTGGACTTTGACGTCTCCCCTACTTTCGAAGAAGAAAGCGACGGAGCCTTGAAGGCATTGCTTGGTGCAGGCGCCAAGCCCACGCGCATGTTCACCAGTCCCCTTCTCCGCTGCCTGAGGCTCGCCGAGAAGGCCGAAAAGGCAACAGGGCTAACCATGGAAAAGCGCGAAGAAATCATCGAGATGAACTTCGGAACCTGGGAAGGACAAAAACTGACGGAAGTTCCCCGCGAAGAGATGGCCGCCTGGGCACGCGACCTGCGCGGCTACAAGTTCAAAGACGGCGAATGCTTTTACGACATCGACCGACGAGTGCAGTCCCTGTTGGACACGCTCGCTGACGACGGCGAGTTTTTATGGATTACGCATGCAGGCGTGATCGCCGCCTTACAGCACTTTGCCTGCGGACTGCCCGACAAGGAATTCGTGGAAGGCGCATTCAGCTATGCCATGGTAACCCGATTCGAATTCAAGCGTGACGCCGAAGGGCATTACCGCGGAACGTTCACGAAGATTCACGACGGCATCCAGATGGCGCCGCTAAAGATTGGATGAAAACAATGTGAGATGTGGGATGTGAAATGAGAAATTTCATTACACATTCCACACTCCACATTACACATTAATTAAAAGTCAAACGACATCAGGGCCTGGAGGCCGCCGCCTAGGCGTGGCAGTACGGCCAAGTGCATGGGATTGTCGAAGTCGCTTAACAGAGCATCGACAGCGGCATCGCCAATGGAGTATAGATAAAGTAACGCAATCGCCCAAATGTACTGGTTGCGGTTCTTGCGGTAATAGGTAACGCGTTCATCTACACGTTCATATTCTTCGGACGTCGTGCTTTCTTTCTCTACGACATGCTTGCGGTCCAGGTAGTATTCCACCATGTTCTGCGAAGTCCAGATACTGGTGGCAGAACCGATAAAGGCCATGTACAAAAGGCCCTGCTTGCCGAACTCGCGGTTATACATTTGTCCGAATCCAGGAATAATGGACCAGAGCAGCGCCTTTTTCATGCTCTTGAGTTCTACACTGCGGTAATTGTTGTTGTACCAGATTCCAAAGGCATCGAAGAAACTATACAGGTAAAGGCCGTACAACCAGGCAGTTTCTGCCTTGCGCAGATCTTCCTGTTCCATTTTCTTGTCGCTCTTTTCGTGAACGCGAGCAATGAATTCGTTTCGCTTGGTGTGGTACGCTGCAAGGCTGTCGCGATTCGTTTCGCGAAGCATCTTGTTGGTAAAATAGGCCACGGAGTCGCGGAAGGGTTCCGCCTGTTCGAGTACACGCCTGTGCTGGTAGCTCTTGTTAGCTGTGACCTCGTACAAAAGCAGGAGCTCGATACCTGTAATAAAGCCGCCGCGCACGTAATGTTCCGTATAATACTGGCCGCCGCCCGGGAAAATCGCAAACAGCATGGTCAGCGGCAAGGAATTGCGCTTGGTCGGGATGTCCCATTCGTTTACGGTAAGCGTATCGATAGCGACAATGCCCGTTTTACCCTTTTGCAAGGGGTCTGCACCGGAATCGGGCGTAGCCCCGACTTCCGCGGGCTGTTCTACAGCATTTTCGGCCACACTGTCGTCGGCAAAAAGCGGAACTGCAAGCAGCACCGACAGGAATATGCCAAAAACAAACGAGCGTAAAAACATCGGGGTCGAATATAGAAAAAAGTCGATTCACTTCCTACTTTCTAAGGCCCACCGTTCACCACTTTTTTCTACTTTTTTTGCAGATTGACTCCATTGTCAAAATATGACATAAACTTTATGTATATTTGATAACGTAAAGGAAACAACATGAACAACGAAATGAATATCAAGGAACTTGCACAAGAAATCCAGAAAGCGCTTTTGGCTCGCGGCGAAATGATGGCCACCGCCGAATCGCTCACGGGAGGACTCGTAGCAAGCCACATTGTCGATATTCCGGGAAGTTCCGCCATTCTGGCCGGCGGCATTGTCGCCTACCAGAACGAGGTAAAGGAATCCCTGCTCGGTGTTCCGCACCAAGTGCTCGAAAATCAGGGTGCAGTCTCGGCCGAAACGGTAAAAGCCATGGCCGAAGGCGCACGCCAAAAGTTCGGTTGCGAATGGGCAATTGCCACTTCTGGAATCGCAGGCCCTACCGGGGCAGAACCCGGCAAACCCGTCGGTACGGTATGGATGGCTGTCGCCAATAGTTTGCAAAACGAGGCCTTTTGTAAAATTTTCGAAGGAAACCGCACCGAAGTGCGCGAAAAAAGCGTGTATAGTGTATTGGGCAAGCTACTTTTTTTGCTGAATAACCAAAAAAGCACTTGCACAAGTGAACACTAAATGTTATATTTAAAAACGAAAAAACAAAATGGAGTCCAACATGGCTAAGAAAACAACAAACACCCCGACAAGCAACCTTTCCGCAGACAAGGCCAAGGCAGTAGAAGCCGCCATCGCCCAGATCGAAAAGAATTATGGTAAAGGTTCCATCATGGCTCTCGGCCAGCAGCCCGTCGAAGATATTCCCGTTATTCCTACGGGTTGTATCCAGCTCGACATGGCGCTTGGCGTAGGCGGTTTCCCGCGCGGCCGCATTATCGAAATTTACGGACCTGAATCTTCCGGTAAGACTACCCTTACCCTGCACGCCATTGCCGAAGCCCAGAAACTTGGCGGTGTCGCAGCCTTTATTGACGCAGAACACGCTTTTGACGCCGTCTACGCCCGCAAGTTGGGTGTCGATATCGAATCGCTCCTCGTTTCCCAGCCGGACACTGGTGAACAGGCCCTCGACATCGCCGAAACGCTCGTCCGCTCTGGCGCTATCGACATCATCGTGATCGACTCCGTGGCAGCCCTTGTACCGCAGGCCGAAATCAATGGTGAAATGGGTGATAACCATGTGGGTCTGCAGGCCCGCCTCATGAGCCAGGCGCTCCGCAAGCTCACCGGCATTCTCTCGAAGTCCAATACCTGCATGCTGTTCATCAACCAGTTGCGCATGAAGATTGGCGTAATGTTCGGCAACCCCGAAACCACCACCGGCGGAAACGCCCTGAAGTTCTATGCGACCCAGCGTATCGATATCCGCCGCATTGCTGCAATCAAGGACGGCGAAGAAGTCATCGGTAACCGCACCCGCGTGAAGGTCGTGAAGAACAAGGTGGCAGCCCCGTTTACCCAGTGCGAATTCGACATCCTTTACGGTTGCGGCATTTCTCGTGAAGCCTCTATCCTTGACCTCGCTACCGAACTCGACATTATCCAGAAGAGCGGTTCCTGGTTCAGCTACAACAACGAACGAATTGGCCAGGGTCGTGAAAACACCCGCCTGTTCCTGAAGGATAACGTAGACCTCTGCAACGAAATCGAGCAGAAGATCCGCGAAAGCATGAAGGACGTGGAACTGTTCAAGCTGAACGAAGGCGACGCCATCGAAGCTGACGACGGCGACGAAGTCAGCGTTAGCGAAGACGCCTAGTCCCCTACCCAAACATTTTCTTCCTGAAGAGCAACAAACCCTGGCCTATCCTTTAGCCATTGGGATGGGTCGGGGTTTTCCTTTGTTTAAAATTTTCTATATTGACGAACATGAAGGCAGAAATTCTCAAGGCAACTTTGCGTACAGCGGCAACATTCTTTGCCCTTGCATGCACTGCCGCCCTTGCCCAGACTTCTTGCCCGCACTTTTTACTGGAAAGCCCGATGGTCGTAAACATCGAGGGCTTTTTTATTAACGAGAAACTGTCGCGCGTTTCGCTGGATGTCGAATGGAGACACCACCCCGAAGCACTTGACACCTTCTTCGTGAACCAGCCCGACCACCAGCCGTTCAACTTCATTACCGCCGGCGAATACCGTTACATGGAATTCCCGAACGTCAAGGTGAAGCGCCAGCTGGGAACGCACCACTTGAAGGAACACATCGGCGAGACTCCGCTGAAGCTTGACGACATGGAACTGCTCGCAAACGGCCAGTTCCTGTGCCGCGACTCGACGATCCAGAAGCCGAACATTCTTTCGACCGCATTCTCCATGGCCTGGTGGAGCCTTGTGGCAGACAGCCTACCCCACCCGACAAGGGTGACCATGAACGGCCCGCGCAAAGAACGGCGCGTGTTCACGATTCGCCAATGGCGCAATTATTCCGGCGAAATGCTGCCGACCTTGGTGAAGGTCGAAAACGAAAGATATAACGGCGAACTCTGGATCCGCAGCGCCTATACCGTGCAGGCACTGCAGGCCGACCCGCTCAAGAACAGCGTAGAAGGCAAGCAGAAACCGCCACTGCCGGATTTATTTAGAAAAATTCCTGTGAAAGGGGAAAGAAAAATACCCCTGATACTCAAGCTGAATCAGGAACTGCTGCGCGAGTGATCCGTTATAGAAGCGCTCTTCGGTACGCCTCCAGCCTCCCACTTCCAAAATAACATTCTGCAAGCCCTCGTTCCAGAAGAAATGGGCGCCGAGCATGGCTTTGCCGTAACCGAGCGATTCCTTACGCACGGTGTTCTTTTCGCGCAAGAAACCGGTCTTGTAGAAGTTGGATTCAAAAATGGCGGCGAAATGGTTTGTCAGAGGAATACGGCCGTAGATATCAAGCACTAGCAAGAAATCACGGCTGAACACGGGAATGTTGCGGCGGTAGTCGTAACTTTTACCATCGAAATCGGTACTGACATCGGACAATATGTAATGGAACTTCACGCCAAGAACCGACCCCTTGGGCAAGGAATAGCTGAGGCTCAAAGACATGTCGATCAGCTGCGTGTAATCGAATGCGGCATCCTCGCCATAAAGATTGTCGGTCACGTAGTCGGCATTCCAACTGTCGGCAATGCGGCCCACGCCCTCGACTTCGGCGGTCACCATTTCGAGGTTCGAGCGCATGTAGATATAGCTTTCGTAAACGATATTGCCTTCGATTTGCGGATTGGTCTTGAAGGGGCGAATGCCAATGCCCGCCAGGTAACCTGCATAGAATGGCGATACTTCGATGGCGGCATCCATGCGCAAGTAAGACGGGAGGGATTCGAGCCGTTCACCGTAAGCAAGTTCGTCGAGCGGTTCAAGCCAAGTGTAATGGAGCATGCCAGTCGCCTGCGGTAGCCACTGGCCCCACACAAACGGCGTATTGCCCATGATAGTCCACGAAAGGTTTGGCCCGTAGCGGAATCCAAAATTCGCATTTTCATTGAAACCATCGGCAAAAGACGCGACGTCACAAGTAAAAAAAATTATAGAAAAGGCCAATAATTTCTTAAAATAAGTCATTTCGAAATAAAATTTAAAATAATTTCCCCATTTGCGCCATAAATTCTTATTTTGTAGGCATTAATTTATAGGAGTCACAATGAAACTCTCTCATATTTGCTTGCTTGGCGTGAGCGCCCTGATGTTCTGGGCCTGTGCCAACCGCTATTCCTCCCCCATCTTGATCGAACGCGGTGAAGGTCGCAACGAATACGAACGCGAATACTTTGCCATCAAGGAAAGTATGGGTATCGACAAGCGCCTGAAAGACGTGTTCAAGCAGGGCTATATCGAAGAAGGCATGACCAACGACATGGTGAACCTCCTGTGGGGACCTCCTGACCACGAAAAGACCACCGAAAAGCAGAGCATTTGGGAATACTACACCCGCGAAGGCGAACTCATTACCCGCCTCTTCTGGAAGCACCCCGACCAGGCTCGCTTGAAGGGCTACGAAGAAGAATGGATCCTGGAAAAGATCGAAGGCGACCGCTACGGTGGTTCTCCGGCTCCGACTTCCAAACATTCCAGCAACTATTAATAGACGTTTTTTATGCGAAAGATTCGCCCTCGGACTACCGGGGGCGGTCTTTTTTTACTAAATTTAGGCGCGTTAAATTTTAAACAACTCAAGGAGTTAATTATGCGTCAGTATATCATTGCTGGTAACTGGAAGATGAACAAGACCGTTAGCGAATCCATTCAGCTCGCTAAGGACATCGTGGAAGCCGTTAAGGACGTGAAGAAGACCGAAGTGGTCATCGCCCCGACTTACCTCGCTGCAGCCAAGGTCGCCGACGTCATCAAGGGTACCAACGTGAAGCTCGCCATCCAGGACATCCACTGGAAGGACCAGGGCGCATTCACCGGTAAGGTCTCCGTTGACATGGTCAAGGAAATCGGCGCCGAATACATCATCATCGGCCACTCCGAACAGCGCCAGTACTTCCACGAAACGGAAGAAACCGTGAACCTCAAGGTCAAGAAGACCCTCGAAGCCGGTCTGAAGCCGATCATCTGCATTGGCGAAACCCTCGACCAGCGCAACGGTGGCATCCTGAAGGAAGTCCTCGGCCTCCAGATCAAGGGCGCCTTCAAGGACGTTTCTGCCGAAGACGCCGCCAAGTGCGTTCTCGCTTACGAACCGGTTTGGGCAATCGGTACTGGCGTTACCGCTACCGACGAACAGGCTCAGGACACCCAGGCCTACGCTCGCTCCGTTGTGAAGGAAATCTACGGTGAAGCCGTTGCCGAAGGCATGCGCATCCAGTACGGTGGCTCCATGAAGGGCGCCAACGCTGCCGGCCTCCTCGCCCAGAAGGACATCGACGGTGGTTTGATCGGTGGTGCAGGCCTCAAGGCTAACACCTTCAAGGAAATCATCGACGCTGCCGAAGCTCGCTAATTAAAACTTTAAATTCAAGGTAAAACGACTATGACAACACTCTTTTGGATTGGTATCGTCCTGCACGTGTTCCTGTGCCTCTTCCTCATGTTGCTCGTTCTGGTTCAGAATGACAAGATGGGCGGTCTCGCAGGTCTCGGTGGCATGACTTCCCAGTCTGCATTCTCTACCGCAGGTGCCGCGACCTTCATCCAGAAGTTGACCCGCGTCGTGGCCGTGATCTTCTTTATCGTCGTGTTCGCCCTCGGCTTGATCACTGCTAAGCAGGACCAGGCTGTCGAAGAATCTTCGATGCAGAAGGCTACCCGCGAAAACGCTGCCCAGCAGCAAGCCCCGGCTCCGGCACTCCCGGCTGACTTTGCAGCTCCCGCTAACGCTGCTGCACCGGCCGCCGACGTTGCTCCGGCTACAGAAGCTCCTGCTTCGGAAGCTCCGGCCGCTCCTGCTGAAGCCAAGTAAGGTTTTGTCTCGCGCGGCTTAGGCTGCGCAGGCAACGCTGCGGTCGTGGTGGAATTGGTAGACACGCTAGCTTGAGGTGCTAGTGGGAGCGATC
>NZ_MWQL01000022.1:0-39280 GCF_002210325.1 Fibrobacter sp. UWB1 | reverse complement strand
AGCCTAGATCTGATGTTGGAACAAACTATTTTTGCGAAAAACCCTTGACACTACCTTTAGAAAAGCATTGCCGCGATAAACGCGAGTGCTACAATCACTGCCGCCGCGATGGCGAACGGGTTCGCCTTTTTCTTCTTTTCGCCGAATTCGTCCGTCCCGAATTCATTTTCTAAAATTTCATCGTAATCAGGCGTTTCGAGGTCGGTAAATTCTGCGCCGTCTTTCCAGCCGGTATTGGCGTCGCTTCCGCAATGCGGGCAGAACGTGGCGTTGTCTTTGAGTTCGGAATGGCAGTGAGGACAATACATAGTAGGCGGTAGGAAGTAGACTGTAGGAAGTGAGGTATGAGGTCGGGCCTGCGGCCCTTTGGGGTATGGGGTGTGAGATGTGTAATGTGGAGTGTGTAATGAATTTGTGGTGAAGTGTCATCCTGAGCTATACGAAACTAAGAACTTTAGTTCTCAAGTTGAGTTATCCTCTTTGGGGAGAGTGTAACGGAGTCTCTTTGGTCACTTGGGCTTCAGCCCTTAGTGATCCATGATCCCCCTTGCGGGGAGAAGGATCCAGGATTTATTTGCTGAACTTATAACGGCCGAGGAGGTCGAAGTAGCGGGCCTTGGGGGAGATTTTGACGGGCTTGACTGTTTTGTGGAGGGTGGTTGTGTTTTGTTTTACATTTATAAAATAGGTTTCAGTATAATTATCCCCTTTAGATTGTATTATAGAAAATCCATTTTCGCCGGGCTTGTATAAAAAAGTAGATAGAAGATTATTTTCTTCATCGTATAGTTCACATTTATAATTATCATCTAGATCCGCAACATAGAATCTTTCTTCTGTTCTTGAAGAATCAGTATTATAGTTTACAGTTCTTGAATCAATAAGAGAATCGTTTCTGAAAAACATTTCCAATAGTTCTGAATAAGAAGAATTTTTTAGTTCTTCACTTAAATAATTTGGAGCAATCCTAATTAATTGAGTATATTCAAATTTTCCCTTATAATACGTTTTAATATCATACAATAAGGTATCTTGTGTTTTTTCTCCAGATACGATGTATTCATACCCTTCGTTCTTCAATACGGTCTCGTTGGTATCATTGTAAAAAATCCAAAAGGCAGGTGCATGATTTTCATTCTTGAAATCCGCACGGACTTTTTCAATAATTCCATTGTTGTATATATATTTTTTCCCTTTCCAGGAGCTGCTGTCATCGTTTATATAAACTGAATCAACGCGAACGAAGCTTTCACGATTGAACATCATCGGCGATTGGTTCTGATAGACGGCATCCGTACATGTATTTGCCGAAGCTGCTTCATTCAAGGCGAAAACGGCAACAGAAACTAGAAATAATGATTTGAGAATCATAAATATTCTCCTTAATTTGCCTTAATTATAACAAAAACCGCATGGTTATATATATATTTTAAGGAACAGGTTGTTCTAAAATGTTCAAGACGGTTATTGCAATATTTCTCGCTATTGCCCTGTGCGTCAGCACCGTAGGGTGCGCTGCGTCGGGTCCGTCTATGCTTCACAAGCCAAGGATTTCGCTAAAACAAAGCCCCGGTAATCCTTCGCAAAAAGTCGTTATCGTTGACGACAGCAAAAATTTTGGCGCCGGGGGATCGGTTGAAGCAGGCGATGTCTTGATCATGACCGGATTGGTTCTTGTTGGGAGTGCCTTGCTTTTCGTCCTGTTTTTGGCTAATTCAGGCGGAACGTCCGGTGGCCAAAAAGGCGGTATGTAAAAACCGCCAGGCAATTGCCTAGCGGTCTTTAAGCTTTTGGCTTTAATAACGATTACAGCTTGTCGTTGGAACCAAGAACGTCAACGATCTTGTGCATGTACATCTTCTTCATGTTTTCACGAGCCGGCTTGAGGTACTGGCGCGGGTCGAAGTGTTCCGGATGTTCGTCGAAATACTTACGGATAGCGGCAGTCATAGCGAGACGGCTGTCTGAGTCGATGTTGATCTTGCAGACAGCAGAGCGAGAAGCTTCGCGGAGCTGTTCTTCCGGAATACCGACTGCATCCGGGAGCTTGCCACCGTGGGCGTTGATGGTGTCCACTTCGTCCTGCGGCACGGAAGAAGAACCGTGGAGCACGATCGGGAAGCCCGGGAGCTTCTTTTCGATGGCGTGGAGCACGTCGAATGCCAGGGGAGGCGGAACGAGCTTGCCAGTCTTCGGGTCGCGAGTGCACTGTTCCGGCTTGAACTTGTAAGCGCCGTGGCTGGTACCGATGGAGATAGCGAGGGAGTCGCAGCCCGTACGGGTAGCGAAGTCGATCACTTCTTCCGGCTTGGTGTAGTGGGATTCTTCAGCCTGGACTTCGTCTTCCACACCGGCGAGCACGCCGAGTTCAGCTTCGACGGTCACGTCGTGCTGGTGAGCGTATTCAACAACCTTCTTGGTGAGGGCGATGTTGTCTTCGTACGGAAGAGCGGAACCGTCGATCATCACGGAAGAGAAACCGTTGTCGATGCAGTCCTTGCAGAGTTCGAAAGAGTCACCGTGGTCGAGGTGGAGCACGATCTGCGGATTTGCGCAGCCGAGTTCCTTGGCGTATTCAACAGCACCCTGAGCCATGTAGCGGAGGATGGTGCCGTTGGCGTAGTTACGAGCACCCTTAGAGACCTGCATGATTACCGGAGACTTGGTTTCAACGGCGGCCTGCACGATGGCCTGCATCTGTTCCATGGTGTTGAAGTTGAAAGCCGGGATGGCGTAGCCACCCTTAACTGCCTTAGCAAACATTTCCTTGGTGTTAACCAAGCCGAGTTCCTTGTAAGAAACTGCCATTTGTTTTACCTCTTGTTTTGATTGGCGACTTGCGCCGCCGGTTTAAAAGTTACGGGGCTAAATTTAGTAAAAAAATCGGAATTCGGAATTCAGATTTCAGAATTAACCTCCAAAAAACAATTCCGAACTCCGAAATCAGAAATCTGAAATTACTTCGCTTCCTGCTGCAGGGCCTTGTCCTGGATCACGAGGTCCACGCGACGGTTCTTCTGGCGGCCTTCCTTGGTGGAGTTGTCGGCGACCGGCATGGTCATACCGAGGCCCTTGGCCGTGAGACGTTCGGCGGCAATGCCCTGTTCCACGAGGAATGCCTTCACGTTGTCTGCACGCTGCTGGGAAAGCTTCATGTTGTGTTCTTCGGAACCAGTGTTGTCGGTGTTACCTTCAATGGACACGTTGAACTGCTGGTACACAGAAAGAATACCGGCCACCTTGGCAAGGCTCGTCTTGAGGTCGGCCTTGAGGTCGGCCTTGTTCACGGCGAACAAGATGTCGGACATGGAAAGGATAATGCCACGGGCGGACTTGGTCACCTGAATCATCTGGGACTGCAGTTCGTTCAGCTTGTTCATGGCTTCCTGCTGGCGAGCTTCGGCCTTGGCGCGTTCTTCGGCGAGTTCCTTCTGGAGGTCGGCTTCACGCTGGTTGGCGGCCTTCAACGCAGCTTCCTGGGCGGCAGCTTCGGCCTGGAACTTCTCCTGGTTCTGTTGCATTTCGGCCTGGAGGCGTGCTTCCTGGTCCTTCATCTTGGCCTTTTCGGCTTCGAGGTCGTTCACCTTACCGGTGCGGGCCTTATTGATCTGTTCTTGAATAGCTTCGATAGAACGGGCCGTTGCGGCGCGCTTTTCCCACTTTTCAGCGGTACTGTTGCGAACTTTCTGGGTTTCGGCCTGGGCTGCAATGGTCTTTGCGTAGGTGTCGCACTTGGCGGCAAGAGCCTTGGTCTGGTCTGATTCGGCGTCGTCGTTGTAGGCTGCGTCGAGGTCAATGAGGTTGGCCTTGGCCGCTGCGAGGGTGTACTTGGCAGAGGTGGCGTTGGCCGGAATATTCTTGGCAGCGTTATCAATTGCGGTCTGGCAAGATTCTACAGCGTTCGGGCCTTCTGCTTCTTCAGCAGCAAAAGAGAATGCGGCTGCCATGGCGCTAATGACTAAAAGATTTCTCGTCTTCATTACTTGGCACCTCCGTTCTTGGTTTCCTGGTCAAGGATATTCTGGTAAAGGAGCTTGCGTTCGACATCGCCCCTCAGTTCCTTTTCAACTTTTTCGTCTTCTTTCTTGGCGGCGGCAAGTTCGGCGTTTGCAATGGCGAGCTTGTATTCAAGAGTGCTTTGTTCGGCAAGTGCGGCAGCTTCTTCTTCGTCACCATCGGCCTGCAGGGCCTTTGCGGAATCGAGCTTTATGTTGGCAGATTCGAGCTGGGCGGCTTCGACATTGGCTTCTTGTGCAATGTTTTTGTTGGAGTCGGCAAATTCAATCGACTTGGTCGCATTTACGCCACCGGCACAACCGGAAAGTGCAGCAAGGGCTATAATGGCCATTCCCGCAACGAGCATTCTGGATTTCATTAAAATCTCCTTTTGGGGGTTAAAACTCGTTTTTTAATATACAAAAAAAAGAACAAAGAGCTTAGAACTTAGAGCTTAGATTATCTCTAAGTTCTACCAACTTAAATCTTCCAACTAAAAATTTACTTGATTTACCCTAACTTTGTATATAAATTTATACATGTGTTTGGATTGGAGCTTGCATGAAATTTCTTAGCCCATTATTATGTTCTTTTGCTTTGGTTGCTTGCCTTGCGGGCAATGCTTTTTCAGCTGTTGAATACACTTTGCACAAGTCGGCGAATCCGACTTCCGATGAGCAAGATGCCTATAAGCGCATCACGACTGTCATGGATTCGGCCGTTAAGATGTATAACACTTATTCGAACCTCTCGAAGTTCATCAACGTCTATTACGCACCTGGCGTGCCCACGGCCGAGGCCAGCAGTAACGGTGACTTGCGCTTTGGTGAAAACCGTAGCTACATGGTGGTGCCCACAGCCATGCACGAGATGGCGCACACGATGGGTGTCGGAACCACGTCGGAATATGCGGCAACATGTGTAGACGGTGTCTTTAGGAATGACAAGGTTCAGGCGAAACTCCGTGAAATGGATGGCCCGAACGCGGAACTCCATTGCGACCGTCAGCATATCTGGCCGTATGGACTGAACCAGGCGAGCGAGGCCAAGTCCGAGCAGGACCTGATCAACCACGTGATTCTTGTTGAGACCATATACCAGCAGCTGTTCAAGGTGGCGTTTTTCAAAGAGGGGAGAATCAAGTCTCTCGGCGATACAAAGAAATGCATGGGGATTGCTTCGTCCAACGCTCTGGAATTGATGGATTGTAGAGATACGGCGACCTTCGTGAAGATTTTCTCGGTGGGCGATAACCCGGTTACATACTACATTCAGCTCGGGAACCGCGTCGTGGATATCCCGAACGAATCCACAGCGGCTGGCATTAGAGCGGCAACCTACGGTTATAATGGCGGTGCTCACCAGCGGTATGTATTTGAAGGCGCTCCGGTCAATACGCCGAATGCTTTCTACCTCAAGAATTACAAGAGCGGACATTATCTGCAAGCGGTAGGAACGACCGTGGTGCAAAACCAGAAGGGCTCCGGCGACGATTTCATTTGGCAGTTGATTGAAAGCTCTGAGGAAGTGGCTGACACGAGTGATACCTCGACGACAGTGATTCCGCTGGCTCGTAAGGTGGAATCGCCGGCCTTGATCAAGAAGGCCAAGTTCGATGCCATGGGTAGAACGCTAGCTCCGGCACGCAGGACCCCGCGCTATATCAGGATGTATTAGAGAAAAGGAGACCCCGGATTCCCCGTTCCGAGGACCATATCCTCTGTGTGGCTCGGCACTTTAGTGCCGCTACCAATTTATTATGACAACACAGCCACCGATGTAACTTGGCTTCATAATACTCCGAACTTTGTTCGGTTAGTATTATGCCAAGGTACTCTAAGCAGCAATGCTGCAAGTGGCTATTGGCAAGTCCGGGGTGACAATGAATGAAAAAACGAAAAAGACTCTCTAAAAGAGAGTCTTTTTTCGCGGGATAGACGAGGCTTGAACTCGCAACCTCCGGCGTGACAGGCCGGTGCTCTAACCAAAATTGAGCTACCACCCCAAATCGTTTCCGATTTTCGGTAGTGGGCGATAACGGATTCGAACCGCTGACATTCTGCTTGTAAGGCAGACGCTCTGAACCAACTGAGCTAATCGCCCGAAATTTTACTTGTCTTGCTTTTTGCCTTTCCAGAGGATTCCAAGCGGAATGACCACGAGGTAGGCGGCAACCAAGATAAGCGGTGCAACCGTGAGTGAAACCGGATTGTCTGCAGGGCCCGTGGCGAGGCAAATGAAACCGATAACCAAGAGCAACACACCGAGAGCAATCAGAATGATATTCTTTTTATCCATCAGTAAGTCCTCTTCTCAAGATTACGAAGCCAAATATACAAAGTTTATGGCGCTTGTCAACCGATTTTGCCCTAAAAATCGCACTTTTTTTATGCGATTGGGCCGAGCGGTCCTATTTTTGTCCAGGGTACTTGACGCGGGTGTGGTACGTTCCGTCCAAACTATCCAGGAAAGCCCGTTCGAGCTTGAACAGTTCCTTAATAGACAAGTTACATTCGTTGAACTGACCTTCGGTAAAGCGGCTTTCGATGGTCTTGTGGATCATGGCGGAGAGTGCTTCGGGGCTAGTGTCGGTCATGGAGCGGCTGGTCGCTTCGATAATGTCGGCAAGCATAAGAATTGCTGTTTCCTTGCTCTGCGGCTTCGGACCCTTGTAGCTGTAATCTTCGACCTTGACTTCTTCGCCGGTTTCCTTGGCGTTTTCGAGCGCCTTGTGGTAGAAGTACTGGATGATCGAAGAACCATGGTGTTCGCGAATGCCTGCGGCTACCAGTGACGGAATATTGTATTCGTTGGCAAGGGCCGTACCCTGTTCCACGTGCCCAGTAATGATTTTGACAGACTGGAGCGGGTCGATGTTGTTGTGCGGGTTGATTCCTTGTTTCTGGTTTTCGGTGAAGTATTCGGGGCGCATGGTCTTACCGATGTCATGGTAAAGCGCCATCACGCGCACCAGCAAGGAATTCGCGCCAATGCTGTCGGCCACGTGTTCGGCTAGGTTAGACACCTGAATGCTGTGGTGGAATGTACCGGGGGCGTATTCCGAAATGCGCTTGAGGGCCGGGCGGTTAAAGTCCGACATTTCCATGAGCGTAAGCACCGTGGTGATACCGAAAATACGTTCCATCAAGTGGATGAGAGCAACTGATGTGAGGGCGTAGCAAAGCACGATATTGATGCTTGCGGCAATCAGGTTCTGGTAGAAAGCTTCGAACGAAAGTCTGTTACGCAGCAGGAACATCACGCTGATGGCGGCAGCCATCGCCACGACGCCGACGATAATTCCATACACGAACTGCACCCTGTAGCGCATGCGGGCAATCGGGGCGGTTGCGACAACGGTCACGGCAAACGCGCAAGTCGTGGCGGCTAAATCATAGCCGTTCAAGATGCCGAAAATCATGGCCGAAAATACGGTGAATGCAAGGCCAATGTGTCGGTCGTAAAGTACGGTTGCGGTAATCGGTGCAAAGGCGAACGGGTAAATCCACATGAGGTCCAGATTTTCTGGAATAATGGAAATGTTGATGTTGTTGATGCTTCCGGACAGGTGATGCATGACCCAGAATGCGATAATTTGGAGCAAGGCAAGTGCTATAAGACTCCAAAGCTGGCGGGCGTTTCTGAACATGCCTCTAGAAGGCGTATTGTAGAGGAACATAAAGAAGAACGTAATAATCAAAATGAAGATAAGGGCGTTACCGTAAATAGCGGTAAAGGTCTTGGAATTTTCTTCTTTTTGCTGGGCGCGCTGTAGGGCGTCAATTTTTTCGAGGATTTCCTTGGTGATGGGGGCGCCCTGTGCCACGATTTCCATGCCGCGCGGCACCATACCCTTGATGAGCGTCACCTTTTTGCGAGCGTCTTCGCGGCTAGCAATGGTTTCTTTTTCGAGGTAGAAAACGTTCGGCATCATGAACACGAACAAGGTTTCGTAGAAGGCGCTCAAGAGCCCCTGCTCGTTCGGGAAACTCATCTGGAGTTGGGCGAAAGCTTCATCGATACGGCGACGGAGCGGCTGGATATTGCTTGCTTCGACAGTCGTCTTTTCGTTGTCCTTGATGAGCGTGATGTTCGGCTTCGTGTAAACGATGTACTTGAAATCTTGCAAGTTATAGTTATCGCGGTAAAGCTGTGCGGCCGTTTCGGTGCTTGCAATGAATGTGTTCGAAACACCGGCCTGGAGCATGCGGTTGAATACGTTCAGGAGCGAGTCACGGGCCTTGGAATTAAGGCTCAGGGGCTTAATCGCCGAAGTCGAAATACGCTGCTTCAAGACTTCGTAAATGCGTGATGCCTGTACCACCTTGGACTGCAGGGTGGAGTCGCTTTCGCCGCTTGCGGTAAGCTGGTTGATTTGAATTTGCAGAGAACCGTACTGGGCGAGCTTGTGCAGGAACGACTTGAGGTCTTCGTAGACGCGGTTGGTTTCGTCGCTGTTGTAGCCAAAGATGGCGTTCACCTTTTCGGCGGCGCGAGTCTTTTCAGCTTCGATTTCCTGTTCGGACTTGGGAACTTCAAAGTTGATGGGGGCGACAATCGTGCGTGTACTTACCTGGCCCAAGTGCGGGCGTTCGGACTGGAGCGCGATGTTCTTGTCGGGGAACATGAAAATTGCCGCGGCAACAACAAGAACCCAGCCGATGATAAAGTGAAGTCTAGTCTGTTTCTTTTTCATAGATATTCTCTAGTAGACAGTAAAAGTAGACGGTTGGAAGTTATTCCTTCCCCTTTTCATAAGCTTTCAAGATGTCTTTGACGAGCGGGTGACGGAGCACGTCGGTGGCTTCGAATTCCACTTGAGCAATGCCGCGGATGCCCTTGAGCAACTTCATGGCATGCGTGAGGCCCGACTTTTGGCCCTTGCCCAAGTCTACCTGGGTGGCGTCGCCTGTGATAATGGCTTTGCTGTGTTGGCCGAGCCGCGTGAGGAACATCTTCATTTGTTCGGGCGTGGTGTTCTGCGCTTCGTCTAGAATAATGAAGGCGCGCTTGAGGGTGCGACCGCGCATGTAGGCGAGCGGGGCGACTTCGATAGCGCCAGTTTCTTCGTACTTGCGAAGTCTTTCCACTGGCAGGAGCTCGGCGAGGCTGTCGTGAATGGGGCGCAGGTACGGCGCAATTTTTTCTTTGAGGTCGCCGGGCAGGTAGCCCAGGGATTCGCCGGCTTCGACTGCCGGGCGGACCAGGCAAATGCGTTCTGCCTCGTGCCGTTCAAGGCTTGCGACTGCAAGCGTTACTGCCAGAAATGTCTTGCCGGTGCCTGCAGGGCCCTTGGCAAAAATGATATCGTTCTGTTCGACCGCCCGTACCAGTTCGGCCTGCGCTTTTGTCTTTGCGAATACAGAAACGCCCATGCGGTTTCTGAAAATCGGGGTGGCAGGGATGGTGTCCGGGTTGTTGAAATCGCTGATGGCCGCGTCTGCCGGATCGATCAATTTTTCAAGTTGTCGCGCCGTTAGGACTTTCCCGTTCTTGGCCGCCATTTTCAGCTGGTCGAGTACAGCAAAGACCCCCGTCGTATCGCCGTTTTCCTTGGGAATAATGCGGAGTCCCGGGAGTCTTGTCTGTATTTCAACACAAAAACGGCTCTCCAATAAGCGGAAAACCGTTTCGTTCTCGCCTGAAATCGTTCGTTTCAGGTCGTCCGATAATGAATAGCGTAATTCGTTCATCGAGAACGTGTCAGCTATAAATTATTCCTCGGAAGCAGGAGCTGTAGAGATACCGAGCTTGTTTTTGGCTTCGAAGATTTCCTTGCGGAGCTTGTGGTTTTCTTCGGTAATGGCGACAGCTTCGTCTTCGGTCTTTTTCAGCTTGTTTTCGTCAATCTTTTCCTTAGGAGCAGATCTCTGAGCGGACGGAGAACCGCTATCGTCGCCATAATCGTCGTCGCTAGAAGAACCACCGGAAGAGCCGGCGCAAGCGGTGAACAGTGCTACAGTTGATGCTGCAAGGATCAATTTCCAATTTTTAAAAAGAGACATTTAATCAGGCTCCATTCTAGTCTGTGATGCCTCAAATGTATATAATTTAAAGCAAAAGTGGTGCGAAAAAGGTAAATTTATACCGAAATTTTACCTATTTAGAGGCTAAAAATGCGTTCAAAGTCGAATTTTAATCCCTATTCTCAGGTTTTTATCTCGTCTCCGCTCTACGATTCCAAGAATTTGTATAAAAAACGCCGCAAGGCCATGCTCAAGGAACTTGATTCGTTCTGCGTTTTTGCAGGAATCCCGATGGACCCCGGAACAGAAGAAGCCTACGTGCAAATCTGGAATAAAATGGTGCAGGAACCGGCGTTCATGTACCTGACGGGAATCAACCAGGCGGGTTGCTACCTGTTGCTCGATCCTAGGACCGACGAAGAAATCCTGTTTGTTCCGCCCAAGGACCCGTTCAAGGAATTTTGGAACGGCAAGCGCTTGGGCTTTTTGGAAGGCGATAAAGAGGTGGCCCGCGTAACGGGAATTAAGGATGTTCGCCCGGTGGATGAACTCATGGATACAGTGGTTGCCCGAGCGAAAAAGCTTCCGAAGGGGGGCTACGCTTACGCCTACTACTTTGAAAAGTTCAAGGAAGACCACAACGACCGGTTCAGGCACCAGTTGCTCAAGGCGCTCAAGCCTACGGGCATCAAGCTCAAGAGTGCCGCGGCTCTGCATTGGTCGCTCAGACTCCCGCTGGAACCCGAACGCATTATGGACGCCGAGGCGGCACAGGCGGTCACAAATAACGCCTTCCGCACTGTACTTGCCGAAATGAAGGCTTTCAAGACCGAGCGCGAATTGGGCCTGAAGCTGGATTATGAAATGCAGCGTGAAAGCGATGGCGACCTCGCGTTTCCGACGATTGTCGCAGGCGGGGCAAACGCCTGCTGCTTGCATTATGTCAAAAAAGATGAGCCGCTCAAGGCGGGGGAGTTGGTGCTGTTAGATTTCGGTATCCGCATCGGAAGCCTGCATAGCGATCTTTCCCGCACCATTCCTGTAAACGGCAAGTTCAATCCGTTGCAGAAATTGCTGTACCAGATAGTGCTTGATTCTCAGGTTGAGTACCAGAAGCATGTGCGCCCGGGCGTATCTCTCAAGGAAATCGGGATGGTCCCTTGGGACTATATTATGCAGGAGCTGGAAAGCCGTTTGGTTAAAGGCGCGAAGGGTTCATACAAACTATTGTACGACAAACGTCCGCATGGCGTAAGCCACTTTATCGGCGAACAGATTCACGAAGGCGAACCGGGAACCCGCTCCTTGGATACAGTCCTCAAGCCGGGTATGCTGATTTCCTGCGAACCGGGGCTTTACGGCGAATTCAAGGCGACCCTTGGCGGCAAGACCTACCGCGAAAAAATCGGTATCCGCATCGAAGACGACCTGCTGATTACCAAGGACGGATTCAGGAATATCTCAGAAGATATCCCGAAAACGGTTGATGATTTGGAACAGCTGATGAAAGGTTGATTTTTTATCGGTTTCTCTCGTCTCTCGCCTCTCGTCTCTCGTCTAATTTCTAAATTTAGCCCGTAAAATTTTAAAAGGCAAAAACCATGAAACTCTCCAAGTACTTTTACGTCACGCTCCGCGAAACGCCGAGCGATGCCACCATGCCCTCCCACATCTTCCTCATGCGCGGCGGCTACATCAAGCCCGTCTCTACCGGTATCTATTCCATGATGCCCATGGGCTTCCGCGTGATCCAGAAGATCGTGAACATCATCCGCGAAGAAATGAACAGGATTGGCGGTATCGAAGTCGATTTGCCGGTGGTGCAGACCGCTGAACTCTGGAGCGAATCGGGCCGTTATCAGGCCATTGGCGAAGAACTCCTGCGCTTCAAGGACCGCAATAACCACAACATGGTGCTGGCCATGACGCACGAAGAAGCCATGACGGACCTGGTGCGCTACGTGCTCAACAGCTACAAGCAGCTGCCGGTGATGCTCTACCAGTTCAAGACCAAGTACCGTGACGAAGCCCGCGCCCGCGGCGGTCTTATCCGCGTCCGCGAATTCTTGATGAAGGACGCCTACAGTTTCCACACCAGCCAGGAAGACCTGGACCGTCACTATCAGGAAGAATACGACGCCTACCTGCGCATCTACCGCCGCGTGGGCATTGAACCGGTGGTGGTGCAGAGCGATACCGGCATTATGGGCGGTAAGGTCGCTCACGAATTCATGCTGGACACTCCCAACGGCGAAGACTACTTGATTCTTTGCAAGAAGTGCGGCTACCAGGCCAATCGCGAAATTGCGAAATTCCAGCGCGTGCCGTTCAAGGGCGACGAAAATGCAGCACTCGAAAAGGTCGAAACTCCGCACTGCGCAAGCATCGAAGACCTCACCAAGTTCCTGAACGTCCCGGCTGAATCGACCGCTAAGTGCGTGTTCTTCGACTTCGAAGGCAAGCTCATCACGGTCGTTGTTCCGGGCAATCTCGATGTTTCCGAAATCAAGCTCCACAACTTGCTGAAGGCCAAGGAACTTTACCCGGCCGAAGACAGCCTCATCAAGGCATGCGGCATGGTTCCGGGCTTTGCGTCCCCAATCAATTCTCATGACACCCGCATCATTGTCGATGAAGCGATTGCCGATTCCTTCGACCTGGTGACGGGCGCAAACGAAGAAGGCTTCCACTTCAAGCATTGCAACCCGAAGCGCGACTTCCCGAAGTTCGAAGTGGCGGACATTGCCGAAGCTTCCGAAGTCTGCAAGTGCCCCTGCTGCGGCGAACTCCTCACCGAGACACGCGGTATCGAAATGGGCAACATCTTCAAGCTGGGCACCAAGTTCTCCGAATCCATGGGTGCGAAGTTCCTCACCGCCGAAAAGACCACCGCTCCGGCCATCATGGGCTGCTACGGCATCGGCGTGGGCCGCTTGATGGCATCCGTCGTGGAAAACAGCCACGATGACTTCGGACCGATCTGGCCCAAGTCCATCGCTCCGTTCCAGGTGGAAATCGTCCCGATTGGCAAGGACGCTGAACTCGTGGAACTCGCCGAGAAGTTCGAGAAGGAACTCGAAGCCGCCGGTATCGACGTGCTCGTGGACGACCGCGACGAACGCCCGGGTGTGAAGTTCAAGGATGCCGACCTGTGGGGTTCTCCAGTGCGTATCGCCATCGGCAAGAAGGGACTTGCGAACGGCGAAGTCGAATGGAAGTTCCGTAACGAGAAGGAATTCTCCATGGTCAAGGTCGAAGATGTTGTCGCGAAGGCGAAGGAATATTTCGCTGAATAATTCAGATTTCGGATTTCAGAATTCGGAATTTTGGAATTAAACTTTCGTCCGTTTTATCCTGACGATCCTATTAATCACCTCTGCTACGGCGGAGGTGTTTTTTTCCTGTTTAAGGTAAATTGAATTTAACTGAGTCTTTCGCTTTGCGCAGTTGTCGCGCCCCACACTTCCTACCGTCTACTTCCTACTTCCTACTTTTTCTATATTATTCCCCGGAAAAAATTTCTCTAAGGAGATTCAATATGGACATGAAGAAAATTGCTCTTGGTTCTGCGGCATTGGCTGCATTTGGTCTTATGGCATGTGGTGAAAAGCCTATCGAAAAGGGGCCTGCCGCCATTACCGCTAATTCGACTGACGATGAAAAGTTCGCCTATATGCTGGGTGCCCAGTTCGGTGGCCAGAACTTTACGATTATTCCGCGCCAGATGGGCGAAGAACTTTACCAGGACGCCGTAATCCAGGGTGTTCTTGACGATGTGAAGTCTAGCAAAGACACGAACTTCAAGCCCCAGATGATTCCTGATTCCCTGCAGGCTATTAGCCAGCGCTACTCTGCAATCGCCCGTAAGCGTTACGAAGAAACCCGCCCGGATAGCGCTATGATGGCTGAAGGCAATGGCGAAAAGATCAAGGCTTACGTTGACTCTGTTGCTCGTGCTCAGCCGATTGCCAAGGCTCCGGCTTCTACGGGTGCTGAAGTGACCATTAATGGCGATTCTCCGGACAACACCAAGTTCTCTTACCTGCTCGGTCTTCAGTTTGCCCACCAGTTTATTGGTATCGGCAACCAGTTCCAGACCGAATTCGACGTGGACTACTTTATTTTGGGTATCAAGGAATCTGCCGCCAAGGTTGCTGATTCTACTTACACGCTCCAGCTCCCGCAGGATTCGCTCAATGCCATTGGCCAACGCTACCAGCAGAAGTTGCAGGACCTGCGTGCTGCTGCCATCAAAAAGCAGCAGGAAGAAGAAGCCAAGCTTAAAGAAGAAATTGCACCGCTCCGTGGCGATACCCTTGCTAACGGTATGCCGCAGAAGTTCAATCTGAAGGTGAAGGCCACCAAGATTGCCGTGGACAAGGCCATTGCTACAGACCTCGAAAACCTCGAACCGTTTGCAAACAAGCCGCTCCTGGTTATGTATTTCTCTGCTACTTGCGGTCACTGTGCTCACGCAGCACCCGAAGTTCTTGCCATGGCTAAGGAATTTGCCCCGAAGGGCTTGATTACGCTCGCTGTGGCAAGCGGTGGCAACCAGAAGGTCGGCATCCGCAAGTTCATGGACAACGCCAAGTGGGACGAATCCATCAACGTGGTTTGGGACGAATCCCGCCAGTTCGGTGAACTCTATAGCGACGGCTACGTTCCGAAGGTCTACGTTGTGAACCCGGACGGCACGTACAAGATGTACACGGCATTCGAAAGCGAAAAGGAACAGCTCAAGAAGGACCTCGCTGATCTTGTCTCTGGCAAGAAGGTTGAATGGACCCCCGAAGCTCCGAAGACTGAAGAAAAGAAATAGTTGGTAGAACTTAGACCGCTCTGCTCTTAGAACTTAGATTTTTATTTAAGTTCTAAGCTCTAAGCTCTAAGTTCTAAGTTCTAGAAATGTCTCTAATCGCAGAATACGACGTAGTCGTTGTCGGTGGTGGGCACGCTGGTATTGAAGCGACCCATGCCGCCTGGAAACTCGGTGTAAAGACCGCCATGCTCACGATGGATATTAACGCCATCGGTCGTATGAGCTGTAACCCGGCCGTAGGCGGGGTGGCCAAGGGTCAGATTGTCCGCGATATCGATGCGCTCGGTGGCCTGATGGGCCTACTCACCGACAAGGCGGGCATCCAGTTCCGCATGCTCAATATGAGCAAGGGGCCGGCCGTGTGGGGCCCGCGTGCCCAGTGCGACATGAAGTACTACAGCGAAGTGGCCCGCGAAGTCATTACAAGCCTTCCGGGGCTTTCGGTGATTCAGGGGGAACTCGCTGCCTTTACGCGCATGGCCGACGGTCGCCTGGAACTCACGCTCCTGAACGGCGAACGCTATATTACCCGTTCGCTCGTGATTACGAGTGGAACCTTCCTTGCTTCCAAGATGTTTACCGGGCTCGAAACGAGCGTCGGTGGGCGAGTGGGCGAGCCCAGTGCAGATAAACTCTCGGAATGCCTTGCCCGCGAAGGAATTGCGCTCCGTCGCCTTAAGACGGGTACGCCGAGCCGCCTAGACCCCGATTCCATCGACTTTAACGAATGCGACGTGCAACGCGGAGACGATTCTCCGTGGCCCATGAGCGACCGTCATTTGGCAGAAACCGTTCCTGGCCGCGACGCCAATTACTTTTGGGGTGATGTCGCGAACAAATTCGTCCGCAATGACTGCGTGTGCTGGATTACGCGCACGAACCTGAAGACGCATGACATTTTGCGCAGCGGCTTTAAGGACAGTCCCATGTTCAGCGGTCGCATTCACGGCAAGGGCCCGCGCTACTGTCCGAGTATCGAAGACAAGATCAACCGCTTTGGCGACCGCGACGGCCACCAATTGTTCCTTGAACCGGAACAGGCGGATATCGGTCGCGTCTATATTAACGGCTTTAGTTCCAGCTTGCCGGCAGACATTCAGCTTGCAGCCATCCATACGATTCCTGGGCTCACGCGCGCCCGTGTATTGCAGATTGGCTATGCCGTGGAATATGATTCTGTAGACGCTACGCAGCTTTTCCCGACATTTGAATGCAAGAAGGTTCCTGGGCTTTATTTTGCAGGCCAGGTTTGCGGCACAAGCGGTTACGAAGAAGCTGCCGGTCAAGGACTCCTGGCTGGTATTAACGCCGCACTCAAGATTAAGGGCGAAGAACCTTTGATTCTAGGCCGTTCGGATAGCTACTTGGGCGTGATGGCCGATGATTTGGTGAACATTTTGCTCGACGAACCTTACCGCATGTTCACGAGTCGCGCCGAATACAGGCTGTTCCTCCGTAGCGATAACGCAGAAACTCGCCTCAAGGAACGCGCCCATAAGATTGGCATGATTTCGGATTCTGACTATGCCGACTGGAAACGCCGTCAGCAACTGATGGCGACCGCCCGCACCCGCATGACCGAAGAATCTGCAACGCCCGACCAGGCAAACCCGATTCTTGAAGCCGGGGGCCAGGCTCTTTCGACCGAACGTACCCGCTGGATCAATGTGTTGCGCCGTCCGGGAATCGACCCCGAGCAATTGTTCCGGACCGCGCTGCCGGACCTGAATCTGACTCGCCGCGACCAGTGGTTCATGTATGCCGAAGAAATCTATGCAGGATTCTTCGACCGGCAGGCCCGCGAAATCGACGACCAGAAGAAGATGGAATCCGTGCGCCTGCCCGTCGACTTTGACTACATGCAGGTGACCGCCGTGAGTATCGAAAGTCGCCAGCGCTTGAATGCCCACAAGCCGCTGACGCTCGGCCAGGCTAGCCGTGTTCCCGGCGTCCGCCCCGCCGACATTACCGTGCTTGCCCATTGGCTCGAAAACAAGAAATTGAACGGCTAGTGGTAGTCTAAAATCGCCTTTTTTAGCTTAAAAAAGCATAATTTTTAATTGCAAAACCTAGGAACAGGCGAAATTTTTACTATTTTTGCGCCGTCAAATTAACAATATTTCCAAGAGGTCTATTATGTCAGAAGAAACTGAAGTCAAATCCACAGAAGAAGTCAAGCCTCAGGAAACAAAATCCCAAGAAAAGAAGGCCCCGGCCAAGAAGAAGCGCCCCCTGAACGCCAAGCGTAAGGGTGCTCCCGCTCCCAAGAAACCGGCTGTCTTTAGCGATTCCCTGGAAGAACGTTTCCCCGCCCTCGCCGCCAAGCTCAAGAAGCAGATTGAAGACGGTATCAAGCAGAAAATCAAGGATGCCCAGAACGACCCGAAGGTCAAGGCTGCCTCTAAGAAATTCGCTGAAAAGTAATTCCGGATTTTCTTCGACAATTTAAAAGTACCGCAGATTTCGCTCTGCGGTATTTTTTATTCTGTCTAGCGAATTTGTCGGTTCGTCTTCTTTATTTTTAAAGTTGCGATTCTTTTATAGACAAATAAAAAGAAAGATTGTACATTTGTAAAAAATTTTCAAGGAGAAATCTAATGCGTAAATTGTTTGCTATTCTCGCTCTCGGTTGCAGCCTCTGCATGGTCGCTTGCAGCAGCGGTGGCAAGACTGTCACTCGTATCGACACTAATTCTACAACGGACCTTTCGGGTAAGTGGAATGACACCGACTCCCGCTTGGTGGCCGACGAAATGATTCTCAGCTGCTTGCAGAGCCCGAAGATCGAAAAGATTATCGGCGAAATGGGCCGTACCCCGACTGTCGTGATCGGTAAGGTTCGCAACAAGAGCCACGAACACATCAGCGTCGAAACCTTTATCAAGGACATGGAACGTGCCCTCTTGAATTCCGGTGCAGCTGACTTCGTCGCTAACTCTGCCGAACGTGCCGAACTTCGCTCTGAAGTTGCAGACCAGCAGGGTAACGCTACCGAAGAAACCGCCAAGGAACTTCACCAGGAAACCGGTGCTGACTGGATGTTGACCGGTACCATCAATACCATCGTGGACCAGGAAGGTGGCCAGTCCGTTATCTTCTATCAGGTGGACCTCGAACTCACCGATTTGCAGAGCCACAAGAAACTCTGGATGGGCGACAAGAAAATCAAGAAGTTCATCTCTAAGGATTCTGTGAAGCTTTAATCTGGGGCTTCATGCGTAACCTTTAAATAACCTCGGGCTCCGGGGTTATTTTTCTATCTTTGGACCCATGATCAGTATTACCAAGCTCTTGATGGATACCCCGAATTATGGGGATCAGCTGCGTTACGAACCCAAGGCCCATGAATGCAAGAACGGCGTTGCGCCGGGCCGTGGCCCTGTGGTGGTGTGGAACTGCACCAAAACCTGCAATCTGAGTTGCGTGCACTGCTATGCTCGATCCGAGGCCATTAAGTACCAGAACGAACTGACCCACGAAGAAGGCTTGGCTTTAATTGATCAGTTGGCCGATTTCAAGGTTCCGGTGATTCTCTTTAGCGGCGGTGAACCGCTTTTGCGCCCGGACTTTTTTGAATTGGCAAATTATGCAGCCTCTAAAGGTATTCGCCCGACAATCAGCACGAACGGTACCTGCATTACGCCCGATGTTGCAAAGAAACTCAAGGACATGGGTGTGGGCTACGTGGGCATTAGCCTGGACGGTTGCGAAGCGACCCACGACAAGTTCCGCGGCAAGGAAGGCGCTTACAAACTTGCTCTTCGCGGTATCCGCAACTGTGTGGCGACTGGCCAGAAGGTGGGCCTGCGTTTTACGATTACGCGCTACAACATGCAAGACTTGAACGCTATTTTCGACTTGCTCGAAGCTGAAAATATTGACCGCGTGTGCTTCTATCACCTGGTTTACAGCGGTCGCGGCTCTGCCATGGTTCAAAACGACTTGAATCACGATGAAAGCCGCAAGGTAATGGACTTGATTATTGACCGTACGCTCGACTTCAAGAAGCGCGGAATCAATAAGGAAATCTTGACGGTGGATAACCACGCCGATGCCATTTACCTGTATCGCCGTATGCTGCGCGAAGATTCTGCCCGTGCCGAGAAGGTGCTGGAACTCATCCGGCGCAATGGTGGTAACCGTAGCGGTATGGCCTTCGGTAACGTCGATAGCATCGGAAACGTTCACCCCGACCAGTTTACGCAGTATATTACACTTGGCAACGTACGCGAACGTAATTTCGGCGAAATCTGGAGTGACGAATCGAACCCGATTATGGCGGGCCTCAAGAACCGTAAGCCGATTCTGAAGGGACGCTGCCCCAAGTGCGCCTACCTGAATCTCTGTAACGGAAACTTCCGTACCCGCGCCGAGGCTGTAACGGGCGATTTCTGGGAACAGGATCCGGCTTGCTACCTGACCGACGAAGAAATTTCAAATGTGTAATGTGGAATGAGTAATTGATCATTTCACATCACTCATCGCACATTTCACATTCGTATGACAGAACTTGAACAGCATCTTCTCGCTATCATCCAGGACGCATTTCCTTTGGAAGAACGCCCGTATCTGGTGTTGGCGGAGCAGCTTGGCTCCGACGAACAGAGCGTTTTTGCCGCGGTCGAGAATTTGCGCCGGTCGGGTATAATCCGCCGTATTGGGGGAGTTTATGATTCCAAGGCGCTCGGTTTTATCTCGCGCCTGTGTGCAGGCAAGGTGCCGACGGCTACGACAGGGGCTGCCGACGATTCAGCCTTAGAGGCTTTCGCTGAAGTCATTAATCAAATTCCTGCGATAACTCATAATTATCTGCGCAGCCACGAATATAACGTGTGGTTTACGGTCATCGCCCAGTCCGAAGCGGAAATTCAAAAAATTGTCGATGAAGTTTGTGTGAATACGGAACTGCACGATGTCCATATCCTTAGTGCGACCGAGAAGTTCAAGATTAACACGGTGATGAAGGGCGCTGGAGCGCCAGCAAACAGAATTGCTGACGAAAAACGTCATTGCGAGCCGAAGGCGAAGCAATCTCCTGCCCACTTTTTATCCGCAAATGACAGAGTCCGTATTCGTATTGCCTGCAATGACATACCGCATACGCTCACCCCGTTCAAGGATTGGAACGTTTCTTGTGACGAACTCCGCGAAGACTTGGCGTTAAGACGGATGCGCCGTTTCGGGGCGATTCTTAGACATCAAGAGGCTGGTTTTGCTTTTAATGCGATGGTCTGCTTTGCGGAAACAGTAGACGGTAGACAGTGGTCAGTAGACAGGAACTCGGTTAATCCTGCTGGGGCAATTCTTGCAAGCAAGCCTTACATTTCGCATTGCTACAATCGTCCTGCTTTTGAAGGTTTCCCGTACACGCTGTACGCCATGATACATGCCCAGTCAGCCGAGGAACTGGAAAGCTATATTAAAGAGGCTGCCGAATCGATTGGCAACCCTGATTTTGCCGTTCTGAATTCCCTAAGAGAACTCAAAAAGACAAGTTTCAATTTCTTTGCTTGATTTGTAGCTAGAATTTAAATCCGATAGATCCGTAGAACATGCCTCGCTGGCCAAAGCTTAGGATGTTGATTATTACGGGGATGGTCGTTCCCATTTCAAAGCCGAGCAGTGTTAGTTGAAACATGGGAATCACTCCGTCTCCGTTGAAGGATACGCCCAAGTCCACTTCCATGAACGGGTTGAAGAATCCGGTTGAATTGAAATTCATTTTTGCCCTGGGCATAATCGTGTAAAGGGGCGTATTTTTAATCGGTTCGGCATAGTTGAATACAAGACCCGTTTCAAAAAATTCTCCGATCTTGTAACCATAATCGATGGATAGAGCGCCCAGGGTTCCAAAGGGGTCATCTCCGTCGAACATGCTGACGATTACAGAACCAAGCATTCCATAAAAGTCCGAAAGAGTAAGAATGCCGTAGCCGACGCTTATGGTGTGGCGTTTAAAAGGCGTCCCATCTTTGTTTACGAGGGTTGTTGTGTCAGCCGTCGATTCCTTGCTGGGAAGTTCAGTGTTGTTTTCCGTTTCATGGGCGAACGTGGTGGCCGCGAAAAACAGAATCAGGATGAGTGATATGATTTTAGTTTTCATCAGTTCCCTATTGAATTTTTGCTTTGATTCCGATTCGGTGGCCTGTTTCAAAGCCGTATAGCGTTCCTTCGTGAATTTCGTAGTTCAGCCCGAATCCAATAGGAATACTAACAATTTTAAAGTAACGCATGGCCTCGAGCTTCATTTTCATGCCGCGATACGTGTCTTTCATGCCGCGATAGGGCTTGTCGAGGTTCTTGTTTTCGGATTCTTCGATTCTGGCCTGGTACAAGAAGGTTTCGCTGAGTTCCCAGCCTGTGTTTAAAGAATCGTTCCAGCCGGGTTTCCACACAAGGGAGGCCTTGAACCCGATTTCGTCGCCAGGCTTGTATTTTTTGTCTTCGAGGAAGGTGTTATAGCGCATGGCTGTGCCCACAAGCAGACTCCTGGACACCTGCAATAAGGTGAAGGGTTCCACATTCAGCCGGTGGAATCGATTGATTTGTGAACCTTCGCCGGGCGGGAATTGCCAACCGAGATTCAAGCCCAAATAGGGGAGAATCATGCCTTTTGCACCAATGTATGTCTCGTTAAAGCCGTTCACGTGCAGGTTGCAGTAATTGTGAATGTAGCCTTCGGTGGAATACTCGTAGCTGTAACTCAAAAAGCGGAATGCGCCGTCAACATAAAGGCTTAGGCGCGGGTGCACAGCATATTCAGCCGAGACTTCCATATCGCCGCTGTAAATATCGTCGTCTAATTCGACCGTCCCTTGAACACTAAAGATCGTTGCAGGAGTAGCAATCGGATGCAGGCTCTCCGTAGCAAAGCATGCTACGGCGGTAAACAACAGAACGCACCCGAAGACTTTATTCATGTCAGGAAATATAATTTTTTTTGTGAAATATATTCCTTAAACAGATTTCGCGTCAGTGAAATCGCATGAGTGAAACTTTTAAAAGAATTATATTTCAGCTGATGCGTTTAATGGCCCGCAAAATAAATTCGTTCAAACTGTTTGCTGCAATCCTTTGCTGCATATCTTTGTCCGCATGTTATTGGGCCGAAACCGAAAGCAATCCAGATAGTCTTCCTATAGACGATTCCATGTATCCTTATGCCGGACTCCCGAGAATCGTAATTGAAACCGAAGACTTTGCAGGTGTTCGGGACCGTGAAACCGAAATTCCTTCACACTTGCAGATTTACGGCGAAAAAGCCCCCGAAAGCGAAGTCTACGAACTGACCGTGCGTGGTCGCGGCAATTCCAGTTTTAAAATGCCCAAGTATGGCCTGAAGCTGGAATTCAAAGACAAAGTAAAACTCTTTGGAATGCCCAAGAATCGAGATTGGGCACTGATTGCTAATTATGGCGACAAGACCCATTTGCGCAACTACATGATGACACGCCTTTCGGAATGGCTCGGTGCCAAGTATACGCCTAGAATGCAATTTGTTGAGCTTTATCTCAACCGCAAATATATGGGACTTTATCTGCTTTCGGAATCAATCAAAGTAGCAAAAAATCGCGTAAATATCGAAGAAAACGATACAACATTCCTGGTCGAAAAAGAAGATTCCAAAAAGTTTGATCCGCCCTACGTTCAGAGCGATAATGGTTATTATTACCACATCAAATCTCCGAAAAATCCGTCGCCCGAAACAGAAGAACTTTTGTTGGACCATATAAAGGCCTTCGAAAATTTTGCGATGCGCCCGTATAGGTACAACAGCAATGAAATCGTGCAATGGATTGATCTCGACGACTACCTTCTTTTTTATTGGGTGCATGAATATTCGAAAAACGAAGACGGCAACTTTGCTCGCAGCGTACACTTCACTTGGAAAAAAGGTGAACCGATTCACTTTGGCCCTTTGTGGGATTTTGATTTGGCCTTTGGAAATGCCTCCCGTGAACAGAACAAGGCGCCCGAAGAATGGTACATTCGCAGGTACCGCCTGAATTACTACATTCTCCAGAATTCCCTAGTCGATAGCGCTGCCGTTGTTTATTGGAAAGAACACCGTGAAACGTTCAAGGCTCTGATTGACAGCGTTCCGTTGTATCGTTCCATTATCGATAAAGCTATTGAAAACGAATACCGCCGCTGGCCTGTCATGAAAAATACCGAAAACTGGGCGCTCAAGGATCCTTATGATTCCTATGACGAGGCGGTTGAGACCATGATCGAATGGATGAAACAACGTTACCAGTGGATTGACAAAGAAATCGGCTATTGAGATTTTTCTAAATTTAGTCCATGCGTAAAATCTACATGGCAGGCATGAGCCACAAGGTGGCCGAAATCGCAGTCCGCGAAAAGTTCTACATCCCGATGGATGTCAAGACCAATGCATTGAGTAATTCTCCTTTTGATGAACTTTTGATTCTTGCGACCTGCAACCGCACTGAAGTTTACGTGGCCTCTGACCGCGACCTGTCCGATGCCGAACTTGTTCAGTACGTTTGCAAACTGGCGGGGCAGAGCTACGACGATTTTGCGAAATTCTTTTATTTTAAGTCGGACGACGAGGTGGCGCACCACGTGATGAACGTGTGTGCGGGTCTTGATTCGGTGGCAATGGGTGAAGACCAAATCTTGCACCAGATTGGCCGCGCCTACGAAACGGCGCACCAGTTGCATGCAACGGGCAATACCCTGAACAAACTCTTTCAGAGTGCCATTCACACCACCAAGCGCATCAAGACCGAAACCAACTTGAGCAAGCTCAGCTGCAATATTCCGTTCCTGGCCATGAAACAGGTGCAGCACACTTTCGACGACTTGGAAAATCGAACGGTGTACATTGTGGGCCTCGGTGAAATGGGCTCGCTTATGCTCAAGTACGTGCAAGAAAATACGACCAAGATTTTTGCAAGCAGCAAGACTTTTGCAAATGCCGAAAAGTATGCGGACGTGCTGACACCGGTGCGCTTTGAAGACCGCTACCAGGTGATTGGCAAGTGCGACGTGGTGATTCTTTGTAGTGCTTGCCAAGAACCGATTATCACGAAAGAGGAATATGCGAAGGCAATTGGGGACGTATTGACTCCTGAAGGAAATAACGCACCCAAGGGCGTGCTTGATGTCGTATTCGAACGCCATTGCAGCAAGGTGGCGGAACATCCGGGCGTGATCGCTAAAGCCAAGCGTCTAGTGATTGACTTGGGAAGCCCGCGCAATGCAGAATCTAACATTGGTGAACTTGCTGGCGTGCAATACGTTTGTGTCGATGACCTTGAAAAGGTCGTGTCTGAAAATCGCCGCCTGCGCATGATCGAGCTTGAAGCTGCCCAGAAAATTCTGAAAGAAGGCATCGAGGAATTCTTGCAGTGGATGCGTATGGACGAAGTCTCGAAGCAGATTAGCGTGCATGCCGAAAGAATGTTGAAGTCGGCGAACGAAGAATCCGAAAAATTGCTGCGCTCGATGCCGGATTTGCCCGAAGAAGACCGCCACCGCGTGCAAATGATGTACGAACGTTTTGCCAAAAAGATGGCGAATGATTTCTTGTACAAGGTCAAGGCCGAAAATTCGCCCGAAGATGTGCAAGTGTTCCTCAAGTGCTTGGGGGCTAACAATGAATGAATTGAAGCTTAGAGTCGCGACACGCAAGAGTGCCCTTGCCATGGCGCAGACGACATTGGTCGCCGAGGCGATTGCAGCGGCAAACCCTGGCCTGACTTATGAACTCGTTTCGATGACGACCGAAGGCGACCGCCGACTCGACAAGTCCTTGGCGAACTTCGGCGGCAAGGGCGTATTCATCAAGGAACTTGAAGTGGCGCTCCTCGAAGGCCGCGCAGACATTGCGGTGCATAGCCTCAAGGACATGCCTGCCGAAGTATTGCCCGAATTTAAGCTTGCTGCGGTTCTTAAACGTGAAGACCCGCGCGATGCATTTATTGCCCGTGGGGGAGTGGACGGTATCAAATTCATGGATTTGCCTGCAGGGGCCCGCGTCGGCACCGGAAGCATTCGCCGCGTGGTTCAGCTGAAGGCTCTGCGCCCAGATTTGGAATACGTGCCTATCCGCGGAAACATCCAGACGCGACTTTCCAAACTTGCAGAACTCGACGCTGTCGTGCTCGCCGCCGCCGGCCTCAAGCGCATGGGCCTTGCCGACCAAGTGACAGAATACTTTAGCACCGAACAAGTGCTCCCGGCATCCGGCCAAGGCATCCTCGCCATCGAAACACTTTCTCAGCTGCGTCATTGCGAGGGCAATAGCCCGAAGCAATCCATAGACGCAATTCTCGCGCGAGTCAATGACTCCGAATCGTATGCCATCGCCGTCGCCGAAATGGCTTACCTCAAGGCCCTCAATGCAGGCTGCCAGTTCCCGGTAGCAAGCTTCGCTGAATTTAGCGATGCAAGCACCCTCGCGCTCCGCGGCATCTACTGGGATGAATCTAGCAAACGCCTGCTCCGCGCTCAGGTTTCGCAGCCCCTAGACGCCTGCGCCGCCGACTCTGTTTCACAGGCCCGCGCCGCCGGCATCGCCCTTGCACAAAAAATCCGCGAACAACTTTAAATTTTTTTCAAGCTTTTTGCACCATATGAAAAAGTTCCAGTCGATTCGACTGGAACTTTTCGTTAAAGATGCATTAGGCTATTTGCAAACATCAATGGATTTGGTCACTTCATTGCCATCACCATCGACTCCTGTGTATGTGAACGTAGTCGACACCGATCCGTAAAGCGGTCCTATGGGGTCAGACCATTCTGTGTAATCCTTAGATGCATCTGTATCGTTTTGTGTCCAAATTGTGCGCACAGATGCATAGGATCTGCAGAATTCTTTTATTTTGTCAGCTCCATTGTATTCCTTGCTAAGGGTGGTTTGATACTCGCCATCATTTTTTACGACTACTGTTTTCCAATCAGCCTCACTTTCTCCATTCCAACGGAACTGATAATCAAATTGTTTGGTATAATCAGAATAGAGCATGGCATGATTTGGATAATTTCCTTCAACAATTAGCATAAATTCAACTGTGTTAACAGTAACAACTGTTCCTGTGATAGTTGCTGTATAGAAGACCTTTGCCTTCACCTTAGGCGTACTGAAAGGATATTCGTCACTGTATTTTGTGGAACGAGTCAAGATTTCTTCATTACTGTACTTGGTTGTATCATCACCACGAACGGCGGCTACGCGGTAAACAAAGTTGAGGTTATCTTCGCCTTCAAGGTTCATGTAATGCACATTCCTAGGAACAGTGCCAATGATTTCCCATTCGCCATTGAGTTTTTCCTTGACATCGACCTTTTGGATTACAAATTTTTCTTCTTTACACTTGCTATTCTGATTGTAATTCCAAACAAGTCTCCATACGTTCGGCGCAATTCTTTCTGGCGTAAGGCCGGACGGTACTACAAATTCGCCAGAACAGCCATCCGCGACGGCATTGGGTGAGTACTTCGGAACAACAATTGTTGCGGAGTATTCGGATAGACCTCTTGAATCCTTTGCCGCCACGCGATAAGTCATTTCAGGATCATCTGCGCTTACAGTAACGACGATGAAATGAACGCCTTTATTAGTGGTTCCTGCGTCTTTCCATTGTGGGGATGTTGCACTTGCGTCCAGTTTTTGGAGGACAAAACCCTTTGTTTCCGGACGATTTTCATTATTTGTGTATCCCCAAGTAATCTTATACTTGTTGCTACCCAAGTCTTCTACGGCGAGATTTGTCGGCACGGCAAGCGGAGTCTTATCCGTTGAGCTGTAAGATGTTCCGTCGTCAGTTACAATTGGAACTTGAATTTCTTTAGAGTAGTCAGAGAGTTTGCCTTCTTTATCAATAGCTGCTACGCGATAGAACTTTCCGCTGTTTGCCTTGTTGTTTGCCAATGCATCGATAACAATGACATGTACACCTTGTTTAGTTGTAGCAGCATTATCAGTCCAGTTGTTGTCACCGGGTTTCATACTCTGCAATACAAAACCATTTTCGGGCCTATCCTTGTTATCTGAATAATCCCATGTAAGCTGATACTTGCCTTCTGCAATCGAATCCAGCTGTAAATTGGTTGGGACAGCAAGTTCAATAGTCGGAGGAGGTACACTATAATCCTTATATGCAGGGATTTGAATTCCTTCAGAGTATTCAGATTTTCCATCTGCATCCTTAGCTAACACATGAATTAATTTCATGTGATCGGTTAATCCAACCGAGAATGTATAATAATGAACACCCTTAGAAAGAATTTTTACTTCTTCCCAATCAGTTCCGCTACCACCATCCAGATCATAGGTTTCCACGATGAAACCATTTTCGGGTCTTGCAGAATTTGTATAGTTCCAAGAGAGTTTCCATTTATTTTCACCAATGGAGTCAAGTTTCAAGGCTGTAGGAACGGCAAGTTCAATTGTTGCGGCAGGCTTGCTATAGTCAACATAGTCTGGAATCTGAATTTCTTCAGAGTATTCAGACAAACCGTTTTTATCCATTGCGGCTACATGAACATAAAGCTTGCTATACTTGCCCTTTGAATTATCAAACACAAATACGCGAACGCCTTTGCTTGTTGTGGTCATTGCAGACCATTGAGCATTCGAAATCGTTAGATTAAGAGTGTCAATGACAAAACCATTTTCCGGTCGATCCGCCGAGTTAGTGTATTTCCAGGAAAGTTTCCACTTGTTTTCCCCAATGGAATCAAGAGTAAGGCCTTCCGGAACATTGAGCGGATTATTGTCCTTGGCAGAAACGCTGGCATTTTCGGTATACTTGGGCACCTGAATTTCTGCAGAATATACAGAAGTATTTTTCTTAGCGTCTAGAGCTGCAATGCGGAAGAAGCATCCTCCTTTCTGTTTTGCATCGACCTTGATAAGATGCACACCTTCTGCAACTTCCTTATAGTCTTTCCAAAGAAGTGTATCAGGGTGCAAGTATTGAATTTTAAAGCCTTTTTCCGGATTGGCCTTATTATTGGTATAGCTCCAAGAAATCTGCCAGATATTTTCACCAAGTGTATCAAGCTTAAGAGCTGTTGGCACGGCCAGGGTGTCATTTTTTACAACAGCGGTTGCTTCTTCAGAAATAGGCTTCGGAATCATGATTTCTTCCGAATAAGCAGAACGCTGTTTTCCGTCCGCATTCTTTGCTGCAATACGAATGTATTGTCCACCATATTTCTTAGAATCCATCAAAATATAATGAACACCTTGATTTACAGAGACTGCATCAGTCCATTTGACACCATCAGCTTCAAGGTTCAAAGCCTGCAGAACAAAACCATTCTCTGGATTTGCCTTGTTGTTTGTATAGCTCCAAGAAAGTTTCCACTGGTTCAGATTCGTGGAATCAACTTTCAGGTCTGTAGGAACCGCTAATTCTAGGGTCGAATTCGAATTAGAGGTGTTATCATCAGTTGCATTCGGGATTCTAATTTCTGCAGAGTATTCAGAAACACCGTTGGAATCCTTGGCAGCAACATGATATATAAGCCCACCCTTCTTGGTTCCGTCAATTTTTATTACATGAACACCTTTATTCGTAGATGTTTCATCTTTCCATTTAGGACTTTCATCATTTAGATTAAGTACCTGTAACTGGAACCCATTTTCAGGTCGATTAGAATTATTTTCATAACTCCAAGAGAGTTGCCATTGATTATTTCCGAGTGTATCGAGTTTAAGGTCCGTCGGAACAGCGAGTTCTGCGCTCGCAGACGTAGAACCAGTTCCAGCAGTGCTGACCTGAATCATGTCTGTGGGTTTAGAAGTTCCACATTGATCCTTAGCCATGATTCGATAATACTTTCCGGCCTTTGTTTCACCGACTAAATTGAACATTGTTACGTCGGCACTGGTAGAATCAAGAGTTTTCCATTTCGGGGTCTTGTCGGACATATTTAGCGTTTCAATGATGAACGCTTCTTCAGGACGTCCTTCAGTCTCTATATAATTCCAAAAAAGAATCCACTTATTATCACCATTCTTGACGACACTCAGGTCTGTTGGAAAGGCAAGGGTTGTTGACACAGTGTCGCAACCAATTTTTGCCTTGGAAGAAGAAGATGATGATACTTCGTCATTTGCAGAAGATGTTCCCTTTTTTCCTATCGATGAAGACGATAAATCTTCATCTTCAGAAATTGGATTTAAGGTATCATCATCTGAAGAAATGGTATCTGAACATGCGGTAAAACCACAAAAAATAGCAGTGGTTATCCCCAGTTTCCAAAATGTGGATTTATTCATATTTCCTCCAATGGAAAAATTTATTTACCTAAAATATAACTCTTTGGCAAAAAAAGGGGCAAGAAAATTTATTTTTTTGTGTTTTTTATCGTTTTTAATGACACTTTTATGATTTTTCTCACTTTTTGCTAGATTTTGCCCCGTGAATCAGAATCCCTTCGAACTCGTCAAGACAAGCGACAAGAGCAAAGCCCGCCGCGGACGAATCCGCACGGCCCACGGCACAATCGAGACGCCGATTTTTATGCCAGTGGGCACGCTCGCGAGCGTAAAGGGACTTTCGTCGCGGGACCTGCGCGAAATGCAAGCGCAGATTATTCTCGCGAATACGTACCACCTGTACCTGCGCCCTGGCACCAAGCTCATTGCCGAGGCGGGCGGCGTGCAAAAGTTTATGGGCTGGAACAGCCCCATGCTTACCGATAGCGGCGGATTCCAGGTCTGGAGCCTCAAGGATTTTCGCCACATTACCGAAGACGGCGTGGAATTTCGCAGTCATCTGGACGGCTCGCATCATTTGTTCACGCCGGAATCGGTGATGAAGGCCCAGCGAGAAATCGGCGCCGACATCATCATGGCTTTTGATGAATGCACGCCTTACCCGAGCACCGTCGAGGAGGCCTCGCATTCGCTGGACCTGACGCTCAAATGGACCCGCCGCGCCATGGAATGGCTCGAAAAGAACCCGCCGCTTCACGGTTACCCGCAATTCTTTTTCGGGATTGTGCAGGGCGGCATGCACAAGGAACTCCGAAAAAAATCCATCGAGGCGCTCAAGGAACTCGCTCCCGACGGCTACGCGATGGGCGGGCTCTCCGTAGGCGAACCCGTAGAAACCATGTACGAGATTGCGGATTTTTGTACCGACTATTTGCCCGAAGACCGCGCCCGCTACGTGATGGGGGTGGGCACGCCCTGGAATCTGCTTGAACTTATCAAACGCGGGGTCGATATGTTCGACTGCATTTTGCCCGCGAAAAACGCGCAGGACGGCCTCGTTTATACCAGCAGGGGAGTGCTCCGATACAAAAATGCCAAGTTCGCGCACCAGCACGATGCGCCGCTGGACCCGGAATGCGACTGCTACTGTTGCCGCAACTACAGCCGCTCCTACCTGCGCCACCTATTCAAAGCCAAGGAACCCCTCGGCTGGACGCTTTCCACCATCCACAACCTGCATTTCTATTTGCACCTGATGCAGCTGGCCCGCGACCACATCGAGGCGGGCGATTTCGAGGAATGGTCTGCCGAAATTATCCCGCAACTCCAGCGCGACGCAGAATAAAAGTTACTGTTTACTGCTGTATTCGCAAGGTGTAAAAAAATTATTCCTTGCGACAAGAAAAATTGTATTTTCTGAAAGATGATAAACTTTAAGAGTCCAGAAATTTCTGATTGGGCTGCGGCGGCAAAGGCCGTGGCCGATTCGGGCTATACCGGCAGTGACGCAAGCTTCGCGAACATTTTCCTGCTACGGCAAAAGTACGGCACACAGATTGCGCTGCAAGATGGGTTCCTTTTCCGCTATTACAACGGGCAAGGGAGCCGCAGGGGCTATGCTTTTCCGCTCGGGTCGGGGGAGCCGCAAGCAGCTCTTGCACGTATTGTCGATGATGCCCGCGAATCGGGCCGTCCGCTGGAATTTTGCTTGGTCGACGAGCCGCGGGCACAGATTTTGCGGGAATATTTTAAGACAGCTGGGTCGAACGGCGCAGAACCGTCCCTTCATTTTACAGAAAACCGCGGCGACAGCGACTACATCTATTCTGCCGAAAGCCTTGCCACCTTGGCCGGAAACCAGTACAAGAAAAAGCGCAACCATGTTTCCCGATTTAACAGGACTTACTCGGACTACGAAATTCGCCCGCTTACGCCTTCGAACTTTGCGGATGCGCTTGCGGTCGAAAAGAGCTGGCTCAATATCGAAACCTTGGGCGAAACCAGCGACACCGACTGTGAATGCACCTGCGAATGCCGCGAAGCCGCTTGGGCGGAACGCTCCGAAGATGAAAAATCCAGACTCTCGGAATACTGCGCTATCCGCGAGGCACTCGAAAACTTTGATGCTCTCGGCATGAAAGGGGCGGTGCTCTATATTGGCGGAGTTCCCGCTGGCATGACGATGGCTTCAGAAATTTTGCCCGGCGTCTGGGATACGCATTTTGAAAAGGTCATCGACGAATACGCCGTAAATGGCGGTTATGCGATTATAAACAAACTATTTGCCGAGCGTCTTGTGGCTGCAGGTGCCCGCCTTATCAACCGCGAAGAGGACATCAACATCGAAGGCCTCCGCAAGGCAAAACTCTCGTACTACCCGCAGACTATATTAGACAAGTCCCACATCGTCATTCTGGAGGGGTGAAACCCCGATAGAATCCATAACATTTAAAGACAAATGCTATCCTCCATCCTCTCCAAAAGTCAATGCGCCGCCTGCAAGTTCTGCTGTTCCTTCCGCAGGCAGAGCCTCTGGGAAACGCCGCTTTTCCCGCCTGAAGTCGCCGAAAAACTCAGCAAGCCTAACGAATACGGTGTGGTGGGGGAGTTCCGCGACGGTCAAGTTATTCTTGGCGGCTACAAAACCGATGACCCCGAAGAAGAAGTTCCCTGCACCTTCCTGGACCCGCACAAAGGCTGCGTTTTAAAGCCCGGAGACAAGCCCTTCGACTGCTCCATCTGGCCACTCCGCATCATGCGTAAAGACGGCGAACTCGTCATCGCCCTCACGCCCACATGCCCGAGCATCGGCGCAGTTCCAAGTCAGGCACTCGTCAATCTCGTAGAAAACAGCCTCGGCGATAAAATTTTTGAATACGCCAAGACGCATCCGGAAATCATCAAGGAATATCGCGAAGGCTTTCCGATAATTTAATCCGATTGCGTTTTCACGCCTTTAATGCGAACCAAGTGACAAGGCAATCTTCTTGCACTTGGCGATTTCTTTGGACGTAAGGCCTTTACTCTTGTGGGTTCCGCCTTTTTGAATCACACCTGCAATCTTGAATCCGCTCCAGCAAAGCACTTCTTTCAGAGCGCGGACGGTACCGGCCGACTGCTTGAAAATCAGGTTGAATGGCCATTGGGTAGTGCATGTCGTCACAATGACAGCCTTCTTTCCCTTTAACAGTGGAATCGGGTAATCGCGTTCGCTGTGGTCCATCATGCCGTAAACCCAGCGGTCGAATAGCATTTTGAGTTGCCCCGTCATGTTGCCCCAGTAGCATGGCGAACCGACCACAAGGGCGTCGCATTCTTGCACCATGCGCAGAATCCGTTTCGCGTCGTCCTCCGGCATCACGCAATCGTGAGCGCTGCGACATTTCATGCAGCCAATGCACGGGCGAAATTCCAACTTGCAGACATCAATGATTGTCACCTCGGTGCCCTTTTCGAACAAGGTATCGCCTATGATATTCAGCATCTGGCTGATGTTTCCGTCTTTGCGCGGACTCGCATTCAAAATGACCACTTTTCTCATTGTGTCTCCATCCAAAAGAAACGTTCTTCTATAAAACTTTCCCTTGTTAAACACCTCAGAATCTACAAAATGTCACTTAAAAGCAAAAAATCCCGGGCATTGCTGTCCGGGAGAATCTTTTATGGATTGCTTCGCCTCTTTGAGGCTCGCAATGACGTTTTTCTACTTAAACAGATTCTTCATCTTTTCAAGGAAAGACTCTTCCTGCGCGGTTTCCTTGTCGTGCCTGAGTTCCGCGAGTTTCTGGTAGAGTTCCTTCTCTTCGCGGCTAAGGTCCTTCGGGATTTCCACGCCGATGTTCACGTAGAGGCTTCCACGGTCGCCTCGCTTGTTCAGCGGGTACAGGCCCTGTTCGCGCAGGCGCAGAATGCTCCCGGCCTGAGTGCCGGCCGCAATCTTGATCTGCACTTCGCCACCGTCCAGCGTCGGGATGCGCTGCGTTCCGCCAAGCACCAGCTTGTGGACCGGAACCTTGATTTCGCAGTGCAAATCGTCGCCTTCGCGGGTGTAGAAGTCATCGGGCTTTTCGGCAATCACCGCCAGCAAGTCGCCGCAGGCACCGCCGCGAGGCCCGCAGTTGCCTTCGCCACGCAGGTTCAGGTACTGGCCCTCGGCAACGCCCGCCGGAATCTTGATGGAAATCTCTTCCGTTTCCTGCACACGGCCTTCGCCATGGCAGTTGCTACACGGTTTCGCGATAACTTCACCCGTACCATTACAGGTGGGGCAGGCGCTCTCGGAAACCATCATGCTCCGGAATCCGCCAGATACGCGACGCACGCGCCCCGTACCCTTACAGGTTTCACAAGTCTTGATGTCAGTGCCGCCCTTGCCGTTACATTCCGTACACGGCGTATAGCGTTTCAGGCGAACCTTCTTGGTGCAGCCTTCGAAGATTTCCTTGTAGCTGAGCGCCACCTTGATCTGCAAATCGTTTCCGCGCGGAGGACCGGCCTTGCGAGCACCGCCACGACGGCCACCGCCGCCAAAGCCGAATCCGCCACCGAAAATATCGCCGAATTGCGAGAAAATGTCGTTGAGGTCGAAGCCAGCTCCACCAAACCCGCCGCCACCAAAGCCGCCACCGGGGGCGTTAAAGCCGAACTGGTCATACTGCTTACGCTTCTCGGGGTTGCTGAGCACGTCGTAGGCCTCGGCAGCCTCCTTGAACTTCTCTTCGGCTTCCTTGTCGCCCGGGTTCTTGTCCGGGTGGTACTTGATGGCAAGCTTCTTGTACGCGTGCTTGATCTCGTCAGCACTTGCGTCCTTGCCGACGCCTAGAACTTCGTAATAATCTCTTTTTTCAGCCATTTTTCGCTCGCTTTGCTCGCAGGTCGGTCGCCTAACGGCTCCCTTTGAGCAATGAGGTCGTGCCTAAAGGCACTTTGAGGTCGGGGCTAAAGCCCCTTTGAGGTTAAATTCTATAGCAAAAAGGTGTTCCCGGTCAAAAAACGGGGAAACACCATTTAAGAGATCGCTTTCAAGGCTCACTCCTCAGAGCGCAGCGTCCTCAAAGCGAGCTTGCGAGCGACCTCACGCCTATTAGTCAACCACTTCCGCGTCGACGACTTCCGGGCCATCGCCCTTCTTGTCGTTCTTCGGCTGTTCAGAAGCACCCGGCTGCGGACCCGGCTGGGCCTGGTTTGCACCGGCGGCCTGGGCCATGGAGCTGATCATGCCCTGGAGCTTGTCCATGGCGGCCTTGATCTCTTCCTTGGTGCCGTTGTCCTTCTTGGCCTTGATATCGTCGATAGCAGCCTGCAGCTGGCTCTTGGTGTCAGCCGGGAGCTTGTCGCCAAATTCCTTCAGCTGACCTTCGGCCTGGTAAGCCATCTGTTCGGCCTGGTTCCTGATGTCCACTAGTTCGCGCTGTTCCTTGTCCTTGGCAGCGTTGGCTTCGGCATCCTTCACCATCTTGTTGATTTCGTCTTCAGACAAGCCGCTGGAAGATGTAATCTTGATGGACTGTTCCTTGCCGGTTTCCTTGTCCTTGGCAGACACGTGCACAATGCCGTTTGCGTCGATATCGAAGGTCACTTCGATCTGCGGTACGCCACGCGGCTTCTTCGGAAGGTCGGTCAAGTCGAACTTGCCGAGCGTACGGTTGTCGCGGGCAAATTCGCGTTCGCCCTGCAACACGTGAATCGTCACGGCCGGCTGGTTGTCTTCGGCGGTAGAGAACACCTGGCTCTTCTTGGTCGGAATCGTGGTGTTACGGTCGATGAGCTTGGTCATCACGCCACCGAGAGTCTCGATACCCAGGGAAAGCGGGGTCACGTCGAGGAGCAACACGTCCTTCACGGAGGAGTCGCCGCTAAGCACGGCACCCTGGATGGCGGCACCGATAGCCACCACTTCGTCCGGGTTCACAGTCTTGTTCGGTTCCTTGCCGAAGAACTTGCGCACAGCTTCCTGCACGGCCGGGATACGGGTAGAACCACCAACCAAGATGACTTCGTCGATTTCGCTCAAGGAAAGACCGGAGTCCTTGATAGCCTTGCGGCACGGTTCCATGGAGCGTTCCACCAGGTGGGCGGTCAGCTGGTCGAACTTTGCACGGCTGAGCGTGAGGTCCAAATGTTTCGGGCCCGAAGCGTCGGCAGTGATGAAGGGGAGGTTGATGTTCGTGGAAGTCGTGGCAGAAAGGTCGATCTTCGCCTTTTCCGCGGCGTCCTTCAAACGCTGCAGGGCCATCTTGTCCTTCTTCAGGTCGATGCCCGGATTGTCCTTCTTGAATTCGTCGTTGATCCAGTCGATAATCACTTCGTCGAAGTTGTCACCGCCGAGCATCGTATCGCCGTTGGTGGCCTTCACGCTGAACATGCCGTCGTCGATTTCCAAAATGGAGATATCGAACGTACCGCCACCAAGGTCATACACGGCGACCTTTTCGCTCTTCTTGGAGTCAAGACCGTAGGCGAGGGCGGCTGCCGTCGGTTCGTTCACGATACGGAGCACTTCGAGGCCAGCAATCTTGCCGGCATCCTTCGTAGCCTGACGCTGGGAGTCGTTAAAGTAGGCGGGGACCGTAATCACGGCCTGCGTCACCGGCTGGCCCAGGTAGTCCTCGGCAATCTTCTTCATGGTCTGGAGAACCATGGCGGAAATCTCCGGAGGAGCGAACTGCTTGTCGTCCACCTGCACGCGGACCGGGTCGGAACCCGAGCCCACCAGCTTGTAGGGCATGTTCTTTTCGGCAGCGGAGCATTCGCCAGCCGTACGACCCATGAAACGCTTGATGGAGTAAATCGTCTTTTCGGGGTTGGTGATGGCCTGGCGTTTTGCCACGTGGCCTACCAGACGTTCGCCGTTCTTGCCGAAAGCGACAATGGACGGGGTGGTGCGGAAACCTTCCGCGTTAGCGATCACGACCGGCTTGCCGCCTTCCATCACGGACACGCAGCTGTTGGTCGTTCCCAAGTCAATACCGATAATCTTGCTCATAATGAGTCTCCTATTTTAAATTCTTGCCGCCCGCGAATCAATCTGAACGGGGCGATTTTTACGCCCATACATAAGCAAAACCCGTGCCAAATACTAATAACAGGCAAAAAACGGCCATTTCGTTTCGTTCTGAAACAAGAAAAGCCCCTAAATCGGGGCAAAAAAGGTGTGTTTCATATTAAAACGGTGGTGGGGGAGGAATCCCCCTGCCTTCAGCCTTGCCCTTCTGTCACCCTGGAGCGCAGCGATAGGGTCTAGGGCAAGTCTTTCGTCACCCCCTCGCCTAAGGGGTTCCACCCCCTAAAACCCCCAATTCTTTTTCAAAAATGTATATTTCAGCAAAACGGAAGTTGAGGGATAGATGATATTTCGAAAGATCGTAGTGACCGCAGCAATCGCTTGCCTAGTTTTTGCTTTTACCGCCTGCAGTGACGACGACAGCAGCAGCTTCGTTGAGCCGGAAAAGGAATCTTCGTCTAGCGAAATCCTGAGCAGCAGCGACGGGACCAGTGACGGCAATGGAGACAAATCCAGCAGCAGCGTCTCGTCCTCATCGACGAACAGTTCGTCTTCTGCGAAATCAAGCTCTTCCACCGACTCCAAGAGCAGTTCTTCGAATGGATTGATTCCGGAATCTTGCGAAGAAAAGGATGAGAATCGTATTTTGACCATTTATGATACTGGGGAGAGATATGTTTGCAAGAGTGGTCAATATATCAAGATTGAGTCCAGCAGCTCTAGTAAAGTAAAGAAAACGTGTTCCGCAGATGAAGAGGGTACAACTCGGAGAGAGGATGGGGTGCGATTTGTCTGCGAAGATGGATATTGGGTCCCAGTGGAATCATCCAGCTCATCTAAAGTCAGTAGCAGCAGCTACTTCGACATGACGGAGCAATTTAACGAGAAAGTGTCTTACGGTGAGTTCACGGACCTGCGCGACGGACACAAGTATCGTACGGTGAGCATGTATGATGATAGTTTTGAGAGAACCTATGTTATCTTTGCCGAAAACCTGAATTATGGCAAGATGGTGTCGGGCGGTACGGTGCAGGGCGATTCCACGAAGTACTGCTACGATGACGACTCGTGGTACTGCGAAAACGGCTGGGGCGGACTCTATACCTGGAGCAATGCAATGGGCTTTCCTGCCGTATGCGACAGTGTATCTATCAGTGCGGAGGCCTGTTCGCAAAAATTTGTTTATCCAAGTGGATATGGACAACCCCAGAACTATGTCCAGCATCAGGGAATCTGCCCGGATGGCTGGCATATTATGAATTCTGGCGAATGGGCGCATTTAGACCAGAGGACGGGGGGGAGTGTCGCCCACTATATGGGCTCGAAGGTTGCGGGCTTCAGTAACGAAAACTTGTATGGAATGTCCTTGCTGCCAGCAGGCTATTGGAATCCTGTGGCTCTAGAGTATGGATACATTTCAAATTCTGCGTTATATTGGCTGCCGCAACAATATCCAGAATATGATGATTGTTCATATCGAGTTGCGATTCGAACGAATGAGTTTAATAGAACCTTTAGAGGTTTAAAAACGCAGGGCTTTTCTGTCCGCTGTGTAAAAAATTACTAATTATAACAAGATTTTAAACAAATTAACAAAGCCTTTTTGGAAAAAGGCTATAGGGGTTATATGTCTAAACTCAACAAGAAGAATAAAAAGTCCAAGAAAAACAACCGTAAGAATTACAAAATCGAGTCTCTGGAACCGAGACTCTTGATGTGCACTGTTGTGGTATTAGAATAAAAAGGAAGTTAGAATGAAAACAAAAAGTCTTTACTTTTGCGTAGTCTTGATGACCGTTATGGCGATTGTTGCCTGTGATGACAGTTCCAGCGGTGCCGGACCGGACCCGGTAGCGGAAGTGTCGTCTTCCAGTGGCGATGACGCAATCTCCTCGAGTTCTGTTACGGATAAAGGAACGTCTTCCGGTGGTAGTTCGGTCTCGTCAGGAAAAGAAAACAGTTCTTCCTCTGCAAAATCAAGTTCGTCTACGGACTCCAAGAGTAGCTCTTCGGCAACATCGAGCAGCTCGGTGTCGATTGCTGACCAAAAGATTCCATGTGATATGCCGGAACATGCGATTTACCTTATTGGGAATGAAGAGTTTGTTTGTAAAGATAGTGTTCTTGTCCCTTACATTCCGCCTTCTAGTAGTAGTTCTTCTAGTGCAAAGACTTATCCGTACAAGGATAAATTCAAAGAAGATAGTGTCTTTAACGAAGAAAAAACGTATGGAACTTTCAAAGATCCGCGTGATGGGCAGGAATATAGAACCATCGTTATAAAAACTAAATCTGCAACATCACCTGAGTTTGAAGTGTTTGCACAAAATTTGAATTATGGTACCCAGGTGAATCTTGGAACGACTGCTTTTGATGATAATGAGGTTGAAAAATTCTGCTATGACGATGATCCCTGGTATTGCGAGCATTATTTTGGGGGGCTGTACTCTTGGAGCGAAACGTTTGGACTCCCTAGGGCATGTGATAGTGTGTGGACAGGTACAACGTCGAATTGTCCAGATTCTATAGCAACAGGAATAGATTCCGATTTTGATTGGGATTATCTTCAAATTCAAGGTGTGTGCCCAGATGGTTGGCACGTTATGAATGAAAACGAATGGCGGGCTATGATTCGTGGAGAAGTTTCTGCGCATCGATCCATATCGATTGCGTCAAATGGATATAATGAAAATGGATTTTCCGCTTTATTTGGGGGGGGGGCGTATAACGATCAAAAAGGACGCAGATATGATCATATTGGAAGGTATGGTCGCTTTTGGTTGCCAAAAGAAGCTTCTGATCAGCTTGTATACGAGATACATTTTGATCAATCAGAATGGGATGTTGCTCGGTTAGGAAAAGTTTATGGTCTGTCTGTCCGCTGTGTGAAGGACTATTCCTCATTGAGAACAAAATAAATCAGACTTTCTGTTAAAAAAAATGAATTAAAACAGGACTTTAAGGAAAAGTCCTATGGGAGTTATTTATGTCTAAGAAGAACAACAAGAGTAATAAGAAAAAGTCCACTCGTGGCAATTATAAAATTGAGACATTGGAACCTCGTTTGATGATGGATGCTAACAACACCTTGATTCACTAGTAATTTAATCACCAAAATTTTAACAATAAAATAAGGGCGTGAGGGGCATGCCCTAAGGAGAACCTATGTCTAAAAACAAGAAATCTATGAAAAATTCCAAGAAGCGCGTTAACAACTACAAAATGGACGCTTAAAGGTGTCTACGGCTGCGTTCGGTCATGCCCAAACGCAAGCGTTTTGACGTCTACGACGT
>NZ_MWQL01000021.1:0-46675 GCF_002210325.1 Fibrobacter sp. UWB1 | reverse complement strand
CGGAAGCCCAGTAGGGCAAAAAACAGGTGGCTCCGTCAGGCCGGACTAGTGGCTCACACTTCTCCGGACTGGCGGCTCCGCCGCTCCGGAATAATCACTTGGATTTGCAGCCTCTCTAAAGTCTATGACTCCTTGCTTATGTGGTGCTTTTACAGCAGTTACAGCGGTGTTTGTATCGGTATAGATATGGAAAAAGCAGAGAAGTATCTTTCTCGAGTAATGAACGGAGTCTATTTGGGCGCACAGCAATTAGAAGTGCAGTACAAGGACATTATCGAAAAACCAGATTTCTATCACAAAATCGACATGATTGACTACACCCGTTACCAACTTTCAACAAAAGCCAAGGAATGGGAGCATGAAAAAGAAGTTCGCCTGTTGTTAACAGACCCGTTAACTGGGGAAATTCCTTCGGAATTCTCAGAGAAAGATAAAAAGAAAGACGGTTCGGTTGATTACGAAGATGTCCGCTTTTATCCGCCCATAGGCAGAGAATGTTTTTGCGAACTCTATCTCGGTGTCAATGTGGAAAAAGACAAACAGGATGAAATCCTGAAAGTCGCGCGATGGCTAAATCCTGAAATGAAAATCTACAAGATGACCGTTGATCCCGATGCGTTTCGTTTAAAACCACAAACTTTTGATTTTATTTAATTTTTTACAACAAATAATCAATATGTCATAATATGTCATCGTAAAATTATATATTTAGTGGGATAGGTTTTTACTAGGAGAATACAATGAAAGTCCTTTTAGATACAAATATCGTGATTCATCGCGAAAATGTGAAGGTGACGAATCCGTCAATCGGGCTTTTATTTTATTGGCTTGATAAACTGCATTACGAAAAGTGCATTCATCCGTGGTCTCTTGAAGAGTTAAAGAGCTATAAGGACAAAAATATGCAGGAACTTTACGAAACGAAGTTGCCTGCGTATACAATCTTGAAATCGGTCTCTGTTCCCCAAGAAGTTTTTTTGGCGAAAATGCCGAAAGAAGAATCGGACAATGACCGAATAGACCACCAACTGCTTTGCGAGGTCTTCAATAATCGCGTAGATTTGCTGATTACGGAAGACAAAAAACTTCGAGAAAAGGCCCGCAAACTCGGCATTGGGCAGAAAATCTATTCAATTAATGAATTCGTTTCAGAAAAAACCGAAGAATATCCCGAATTAATCAGCTACAAGATGCTCTCCGTCAAAAAAGAGCTGTTTGGTGACGTTGATTTGAATGACGTATTCTTTGACAGCCTTAAAGGTGCTTATCCTGATTTTGTTCCTTGGTTCAACAAGAAAAGTGAAGAAGAAGCCTACGTTTGCCGTACCGATGAGGGGGTTATAAAGGGGTTTCTGTACATCAAAACGGAAGACCAGTCCGAAAACTACTCTTCCATTGAGCCGAAGTTTTTGCCAAAGAAAAGACTGAAGGTCGGAACATTCAAAGTTGATGTTTCCGGATTCAGACTTGGAGAACGCTTCATAAAGATTATTTTCGACAATGCTCTTTACCGAAAAGTAGATGAGATTTACGTTACTTTTTTTGAGGATAGTCCGAATTTGGAGGCTCTGAAGGGTTTGTTGGAAACATGGGGCTTTGTGCGGCATGGCATAAAACACTCCTATGGGAAAGAAGAAGCTGTATTCGTCAAGAAATTAAACGCGTTTAATCCTGAATTGTCGGCAAAGAATAATTTTCCAAACATTCTGTTCGACAAGCAGAAATTTATTCTTCCGATAATGGCGAAATACCATACTTCATTGTTGCCGGATTCTATCCTGAAAACAGAAAAGCAAATTGACTTTATGGGCAAAGACGCCCAGAAATACGCTTTGCAGAAAGTCTATATTTCGTGGTCGCCGGAGCGGAATATCAATCCCGGTGATTTGGTTCTGTTCTACAGAATGGGTGAAGATGGTTCCAATAAGAAATACACGTCGGTCTTGACAACTTTAGGGATGGTCGACCGAATTCATTATGGATTCAATAGTAAAGAAGACTTCTTGAAGCAATGCCAAAATAGAAGTGTATTTTCAAAAGATGATCTTGATTATTTCTGGAACCGGCATCGGGGCAATTTAATGGTTTTGAAATTTGTTTTTGTAAAAAGCCTGAAGAAACGCCTGACTTTGGATTATTTGCATCAACTTGGCGTGGTCGAACCTCCTAATGGACCGCGTCCATTTATGCGAATATCTGACGAGGTTTTCAAACAGATTCTCTCAGATTCGAATACAAATGTTAAATTTGTGGATGGTTAAACATGTGTACGATTCTTCTTTCCATTAAACCCGAATACACCAACCGGATTCTCGAAGGTTCAAAAAAATTTGAGTTCCGCAGAAGCGTCGCCAAAAGAAAGGTGGACCGCATTCTGATTTATTCAACCGCTCCAGAAATGAAAGTGGTTGCGATGGTCGAAGTTATTGGTGTCATGAAGGATTCCCCAAAGAAACTTTGGGAGAAGACTCGTACTCATGCAGGAATTTCTCGCCCGAAATTCATGGATTACTACGCCAACCGGTCGGTGGCATATGCTTACCAATTGGGCGAACTGCAGAAATTTGATACGCCTAAGACGCTTGCAGAATACGGCATTTCTGCAGCCCCGCAGTCGTTCGTGTATATTGAAGGGTAAACTTTCCTCTCTCAAAAGTAAGATTATGTTTGGCCTTGATTGCTGCACAAGGATCTCCGATGCGAAAGAAACCGTCAGAACTGGATTTTGAAGAATACATTCGCCATGTCGAGCCCGCCAAGCGGGAAAAGTCCTACGCGTGGTCTACGGCTATTGGCTTGCAGCAGGTTGATGGTCTGACGCCTTCGGATTATCTGCTCGAAGTCGCCAAGAAGAACATCGAAGGGAAAATTTCCCTGAACAAGGCGCAGGCACTTATCGATTCTTATTACGAATCGAAGACGGAGCGTTCCGACGACAAAGACGATACTGAAGAAGCTGACAAAGTTTCTGCCCGCATTGCGCAAATATTGAGTGAAAAGTCGTTCAATTTCTCACCCTCTTTTTTGATTGCTATTCACAAGCGGCTTTTCGAGGGGGTGTTCAAACATGCTGGAGAAATTCGCAAGTACGATATTTCCAAAAAAGAATGGGTACTGAACGGAGATTCCGTAATGTACGGGGCATCGTTTGAATTGCGGATGGCTCTGGATTATGATTTTGAGCGCGAACGTGAATTTAGCTATAGCAATTTAAGCATGAATGAAATTGTCCGTCATCTGGCTTTTTTCGTGTCGCGTCTCTGGCAGATTCATGCCTTCGGTGAGGGCAATACGCGTACCACGGCGGTTTTTACCATCAAGTATCTGCGTTCCATGGGCTTTAAAGTCGGGAACGACATTTTCGCCAAAAATTCGTGGTATTTCAGGAATGCCCTTGTCCGTGCGAACTACAAAAATGTGCGAAAAGGAATCCAGCAGGAGCCGGAATATCTTGAGAAATTCTTCCGCAACTTGCTGATGGGCGAACACAATGAACTGAAAAACCGCTATCTGCATGTTGACTACAAGAAAGTCAAAGACAAAGCTGTGATTGAAAAATCGAAACCAAATGTGGCAAAAAAACGCAGTGAAAATGTCCCTATAAATGTCCTGATAAATGTCCCTATAAAAGATAGACAGAAAAAAATTATTGCCGCCATCTCCAAGGACGCTTATGCATCGGCACAAAAGCTCGCCGAAAAATTTGGCGTTACGGAAAAAACAATCCGAAGAGATTTGCAGCTGCTGAAACAGCAAAATATCATTACCCGCGTTGGCGCCAACAAAAACGGCTATTGGAAAGTAAATTAGTTTTTTTGCTTTTTTTGCGGACGAAAATTTTGTCCACAAATTATTCGGCTAAATGTAGGTCTTTGCCTTGAACGTTTTCCCGAAAAATTTAGTATCCTCTTGAATTCGTGAAGTCGCAAATTGCGACTTCACGGGGAACAGGGTTCTTTGCCGGGCAAAATGGAGGGGGACGTGAAATACATCACTTTGGAGCGTCTCTAAAGGACTTGGGGAAGAAAACGTTCTTTTGCAGCAAGGAGGACTTCACCTTGGAAGAGGTGTTGAAAGAAACACAAAAAGACTAGATTTTGTCTGTGGGGCAAGGCGGAAAACAACTTTACAGATGTACAAAACTACTACAAATATGAAAATTTGCAGTAGTTGAATTAAGCCTATTCCGAGAATGTAAACGGTATCGTCACAGTTGTATTACCCGCATTCACTTTGCTAAATTTCCAGCGACTTACTGCGCTTTTTATCTCGTTATCAAATTCGCTGTAGCCTGTCGTGGAAGCAGCGATGGAAATACTGATTATTACGCCGCTCGGATCAATTGTGAACTTCAAAGCCACCTTACCTTGAAAACCAGGCTTTTTCTTTAAAAACTTGTTGTAGACATGACGTAAACCAGGCGTTCGCTGACGCACAACCTTCATGATGTCTGCTGCGGAACGGGAACTTCCTGCACCTATCTCTATATCGCGTTCAGACGGAGTCCTAATGGATCCCTTTGCTTTTGTGGCTATTCCTCCGCCGCCACCGCCAAGCAATCCGGCCAAACCATCACCGCTACCACCATAACTCCCTTCAGCGTATTCCGCGTCGCATTGTTCAACAGACTCTGTCAAGTAGGAAATGTATTCTGGATGATCCACTTTTCTTCTCAGATCATTCTCAAGTCGCCAATAATCGGTCTCACTATACTGTTGTTTTATCTTGCCGAAGACACAACGACATACTCTTTGGTTCGCGCCTTGCGTACATTCATTCATAAAGATTTCTTCCGTTTCATAGGAATACAAGAATCCCTTTGTCTTGCTCTTTTGCGCAACAACGGAAGCCGCTCCGCCCGCATACGTGAAGGCGACGAATCCGAGTAATCCGAATGCGATTTTTTCCATAAAGCTCATGTCGGCCCCTATAATTAAAGAAAGACTTTCTGTCACGTTAAATATAAGCATAAAGGAGTGTCAAAAATTGCCAAAAGAGAAAATTCAAAAAAATTGCAAAAAAAACTCTTGACAACCCACACATATTTTATACACTTGTGCAGTAGCATTTTGTTTTTTCAGCATGTAAGCAGATGAGGCCGATATGAAAACAATAATGGCAAATGCACTAAATATGCAAGATTTCGCAAGCAAATGCTTGTAAATGCAATCAAAAAGCGGTATATTTACGAACATGAGTACCGCAGCCAAAAACCTCCGCATCTATTCCGAATTGAAGTACCCGGAACATTCCGGCGAACTGTTCGAAGCCGTCGAAGAGGCGAAACGGCTCGAAGCCAACCCGAAGACCAAGCGTTATACGGATATGGACGAGATGTGGGCGGACTTGGACAAATAATGTACGAAATTATTTGGAATAGTCTTACGCTATAAAAAGCTATAAAAAAATTGTATATCCCGAAATATTGCGCCGCTTAGGTGCAATTTGTATTTTTGCTTGTCACACTTTTAACTCTGTGAGTCACCACCACTAAACACTTTTCTACACGACAAAATGTCCGAAGTCAAAAAGTTCCTTGCAAAAGATTTCTACAAGATTGATTCCAAAAACTCAACCTTGTTGGATGTTCGCGAACCGAGCGAGTCCATTGTACGTCCCGTAAGTGGGGCTATTCTAATTCCATTTTTTGAGTTGTCCAAGAAGATTGATAGCATCCCGAAAGACAAGCCTGTTTACGTGTTCTGTTCTACGGGAGATCGTTCCGAAGAGGTTGCCGAAATTCTCGCCGATCGCGATTACGATGTGTACAATGTGGAAGGCGGGCTTGACGCCGTCCCGAAAATTCACTTCGTTGACGCCAAGGGCCTCAAATGCCCGGGGCCCATCGTGAAGGTGGACGAAGCGGTCAAAAGCGTGTCCGTCGGCGAAGAAGTCCTGGTGGAAGCGACTGAGAAAGCGTTTTTCTCGGATGTGGATGTCTGGTGCCAGCGTACCGGCAACGAGTTGAAATCGCTCTCCGAAAAAGACGGCGTAATCTATGCGACCATCGTAAAGCGCGATGCACCCAAACCTCTTGAAAATCGTGAATTTGAACACGGCAAGACTTTTGTCGTATTCAGCGGCGATTTGGACAAGGCAATAGCCTCGTTCATCATGGCGAATGGCGCTGCCGCGATGGGCCGCCCGGTTACCATGTTCTTCACCTTCTGGGGTGTAAGCATTTTGCGCAGGCCCGATAAGGTGCGCGTCAAGAAGTCGCTCATTGGGAAAATGTTCGGCTTCATGATGCCCCGCGGCTCCAAGAAACTCGGACTTTCGCGCATGAACTTCGGCGGAATCGGGGCGAAAATGATTCGTGCTGTTATGAAGAAAAACGGAATTTCTTCGCTAGAAGAACTGATTGAAAATGCTCGGCAAAAAGGCGTAAAATTCGTTGCCTGTCAGATGTCGATGGAATTGATGGGAATTACGCCCGAAGAACTCATCGACGGCGTAGAACTCAGCGGAGTTGCGACGATGCTCGGCTCCACCGAAAAATCTGATTTGACGTATTTTATTTAAGGTCCCGTTATGATAAACAGACAAACCGCTCTTGATATTTTGAATGCGAACGCAGATTCGTTACCGAACTTGATTGAACAGGCATATCAGCTGCGTACCAAGTACAAAGGCAACCGCGTAAGCATTCAGTTGCTCACCAATGTCCGCAGCGGAAACTGCACGCAGAACTGCGCCTATTGCGCCCAGTCGCGCGATTCCGAAGCACCGATCGAAAAGTACCGCTATGTAGAAGACAAGAAACTTTACGGTGACAACGACCTCGTTGACGAAATGCATTTGGCGAGGCACTGTATCGGGCTCAGCGGCATCCGTTTTGCAGACGACGATATCGAAAAACTTGCCGAGCGCATCCGCAAGATGAAAAAGAACGACACGCAAATTTGTTGCTCCATCGGGTTCCTGACCGAAAAGCAGGCGTTGATTCTTAAGGATGCGGGCCTCAATCGCATCAATCACAACCTGAACAGCAGCCGTCGTTTTTATCCGAGCATCTGCACCACGCACACTTACCAGGAACGAATTGACAACCTGAAAATGCTGAAGGGCCTCGGCTTCGAAATCTGCTCCGGCGGCATCATCGGCATGGGCGAAACGCCCGAAGATGTCGTCGATATGCTATTCGAATTGCTTGAAATCAATCCGGATTCGGTGCCCATCAACTTCTTGCTGCCAGTAGAAGGCACGCGCCTTGCGAAGCGAGATATTTCGACGCTGACGCCCGAATACTGCATCAAGGTGCTTTGCCTTGCGCGCCTGATGCTCCCGAAATCGGACATCCGCTGCGCCGCCGGCCGCGAGGTGTATTTCAAGGGTCACGAGAAGACACTCTTCAAGGTAGCCGACTCTATTTTTGCGTCGGGCTACCTCACCGAAGGCGGCCAGAGTCTCGAAGAAACATTCCGCACCATCGAGGCGGCTGGCTTCACCTGGCAAGTGGAAAGTGAATCATCCCACTAGCTTCAAAAAATACCGGTGAATGCTTGTGTCGCTATTGAGTTCCGGATGGAACGAAAGCGCAATTTGGTTCTTGTAGCGAACGGCAACGATTTGCTCGGGAGCATCTGCAGTATTCGAACTTGCCGTACGCGAAAGGACTTCGACGCCTTTGCCGACCGATTCAAAGAAGGGCGCGCGAATAAAAGTCTGCGGCACTTTTCCGACGTGCGCGACTTCGTTTTCGGTGAAGAAACTGCCGAGCTGCCTTCCGTAAGCATTCCTGCGGATAATGACGGGGAGTGTCGCGAAATGCGCCTTGTTTTCGCCTGCAATTTTTTCGGCAAGGAGGATTGCACCGGCACATGTTGCGAGTACGGGCAGGCCTTCGACAATCTTTTTACGAAGAGGCTCGAAAAGCCCTAAGTCGTGGAGCAGTTTTCCTTGCACGGTGCTTTCGCCACCGGGGAGCACAAGACCGTCTAAATGGCGGTCAAGGTCGCGCAACTGCCTGATTTCAAAGACTTCGGCGCCCAGCGATTTGAGGATACGTTCATGTTCGATGAACGCCCCCTGCACCGCGAGTACGCCAATTTGCGGTTTGTTAATTCCCATTACTTTCCCCTTTCGGCCATCAGCAGCGCGATTTCCTGTTCGTTGATACCGACCATGGCTTCGCCCAAGTCTTCAGAAAGTTTGGCGATAAGCTTTGCATCGGTGTAATTGGTAACTGCCTGTACAATGGCGGCGGCACGCTTGGCGGGGTTGCCCGACTTGAAGATTCCAGAACCTACGAAAACGCCTTCGGCGCCGAGCTGCATCATGAGGGCGGCATCGGCGGGGGTGGCAACACCACCGGCAGCGAAGTTCACCACGGGGAGTTTCTTGTTGTCGTGAACGAAGCGCACCAGGTCGTACGACACCTGGAGTTCTTTGGCACGGTTAAAGAGTTCGTCTTCGCGCATGCTCGAAATGCGGGCGATTTCCTGGTTCATCAGGCGCATGTGTCGTACGGCCTGGACGATGTCGCCCGTACCCGGCTCGCCCTTGGTACGGATCATCGACGCGCCTTCTTCGATACGGCGCAGCGCTTCGCCCAAATCCTTCGCGCCGCAAACGAACGGCACATCAAATTCTCGCTTATTGATGTGGAAAATGTCGTCGGCAGGAGAGAGCACTTCGCTTTCGTCGATGTAGTCGATCTCGATTGCCTGCAAAATCTGCGCTTCGGCAAAGTGGCCAATACGGCATTTGGCCATGACCGGGATAGAGACGGCGTCCTGAATACCCTTGATCATCTTGGGGTCGCTCATGCGCGATACGCCACCCGCGGCACGGATATCGGCAGGGATGCGTTCCAATGCCATCACGGCGGCAGCGCCTGCGGCTTCGGCAATTTTGGCTTGTTCGGGGGTTGTCACATCCATAATGACACCGCCTTTGAGCATCTGGGCAAGGTTCTTGTTGAGTTCGTAACGATTCTGGTCAGACATGTAAATCTCCTTGGTTATGGAATGGTTTAATTTCAGGCTGTAATTTAAAACATTCGCTTGACCTGCACAATATTCAGTTTTTTACTATTTTTATAATATCAGTTAAATATCAGATTAGCAATACTAATAAGGTCAGTTTCATGTTCACTTACGATATGTCCAAAGCGGGAGCAAACAGCCTCTACCATTACCTTTACCAATGCATCAAAAAAGATATCGTAAGCGGAAACGTCCTTGCCGAAGAACAACTCCCTTCCAAACGAAACCTCGCGCAGAATCTCGGCATTAGCGTCGTGACGGTTGAAAATGCTTACGCCCAGCTCCTCGCCGAAGGCTACATCTACTCGCTCCCTAAAAAAGGCTTCTTTGTCGCAGACATAAATGCCGCGGCTAATGCGCAAGTCCATCGGAACCGCAAGAAACCCCGCACGCGCAGAATCCACGCAGAACTCACCGACGAGTCAGAACATGTCAACCCGAAATATATCGCCGATTTCGCAAGCAACGGTTCCGATATCGAGGCGTTCCCCTTTACCACTTGGGCAAAAATCACTCGCGAGGTCCTTTGCGAAAGGCAGAACGATTTGTTGCAAGTTTCTCCGGGAATGGGCTCACTGGAACTTCGCCGAGCCATCGCTCGTATGCTTCGCGAATTCAGAAATATCCAAGTGTCGCCAGAACAGATTGTCATTGGTGCCGGGACCGATTACCTTTATGGCTTGCTAGTACAATTGCTCGGATTTGACAAGTGCTATGGCGTAGAAGACCCTGGCTGGGGCAAAATTTCAAAACTGTATAGCCAATACGGCGTCAAGGTGAGTCACATTCCCATTGTAGAGGAAAGTTTCGTAGACTCCGTCAAGAAATCTGACGTCGATGTCGTACATATTTCGCCAGCGCACCATTTTCCGACCGGGATGGTGATGCCTGTCGGCGAACGCTATCGTCTGCTCAGTTGGGCTGCCGAATCCCCAAATCGCTACATCGTTGAAGATGACTATGACAGCGAATTCCGCATGACCGGAAAACCCATTCCCGCATTACAGAACATCGATGTCACCGAAAAGGTGATTTACCTGAATACCTTTTCCAAAACGATGACTTCAGCGATTCGCCTCAGTTATATGGTGCTCCCGCCGCACCTTGCCGAGAAGTTTCATAATAAGCTTTCGTTCTATTCGTGTACGGTTTCGAACCTTGATCAGTATGTGATGGCAAAATTCATCGATCTCGGTTACTACGAGACGCACATCAACCGCATGCGCAACCTGTACCGAGCCAAGCGCGACATGCTCCTTTCGGCTATCCGCAAGAGCAAGCTTTCGAACGTTGCCCGAATTTACGAAGAAGATGCCGGGCTCCACTTTATCTTGGAAGTGAATACGAAATGTTCTGATATAGAATTCTGCAACCGCGCCCGATTTCGCGGGGTAAACATCCGCGCCCTTTCGGAGTATTATTTTGAGGCGAAGCCATCGCAGCACAAATTTGTCGTGAACTACTCGTCGGTAGATAAAGCGAACATGCAAAAAGCAGTGCAGATACTCGCGAGCCTTTGCAACTAAAAAGTTTAATGTTTCAAATCACAAACAGCCTGTTCGTAGTCAATGAGCTGCGTAATGGTCGGGTGTGTTCCGCAAACGGCGCAGTCGTCGTTATGACTCGGGAGCTTCACCTTGCGGAATTCTGCTGTGAGTGCGTTGTAGGTGAGTAAGTGGCCTGTAAGTAAATTACCCACTCCAAGAATATACTTGATTGCTTCCATTGCCTGCAAACTTCCGATTACGCCTGCGATTGCCCCAATCACGCCTGCCTCTTTGCAAGTCGGCACGGACCCTTTCGGGGGCGGTTCCTCGAAAATGCAGCGGTAGCAAGGTCCCTGCTCCGGTACGAATGTCATCAGCTGCCCCTGGAATCCGACAATACCCGCATGCGAGAAGGGTTTCTTCGCCATGACGCAGGCGTCATTAATCAAGAACTTCGTCGGAAAATTGTCGGTGCCGTCAACGATAAAATCGTAATCCTTGACGAGGTCGAGAATGTTTTCGCTCGTTACGAAAGTATGGTAAGCAATTACATTCACGTCAGGATTCATCGCTTCCATGGTTTCTTTCGCGGATCGCACCTTGGGCTTACCCACATCTTGCGTGGCGTGTATTATCTGACGTTGTAAATTTGAAAGGTCAACCACATCGGCATCGGCAATGCCAATCGTGCCCACACCGGCGGCGGCAAGATACATAGCCACTGGAGCGCCAAGGCCACCCGCACCAATGACGAGCACCTTCGCGTTCAAGAGCTTCTTTTGGCCTTTTACGCCGACATCTTTAAGAATAATGTGGCGCGAATACCGTTCCAGTTGTTCGTTGGTAAAAACCATTTTTCTATTGGATTTTCGACCTCATCACACGTACTTCGAGAGCGTCACGACATCTTCGCCGCTCCATGTGTAAAGCGCGAGCAAAGGCTCATCCCTTGTTTGCATGGAATGTACGTGGTTCGAGGGGTGCAGAATAAATTCTCCGGGACCGCGGACTTTTGAAACGCCGTCTAAAGTCCACTCGGCATGTCCCGAAAGCACCACGTAAAGTTCCGTGGCAGGGTGATAATGCGCCGGGTACAAGGTATTCTTTCCGAGAAGCGTAAACCCGAAACAAAAATGTTCGTCGTGATACGGCGCTTCGGGCCCGAGGATTTCTCCCCAGCCCATACGGTTTCCTAAATCAGGCATATCGGCGCGCAGTTCGTAATTATACTTCCACGGCAAAAAAGGGAGTGCGGGCTTTAGCGCTTTCAGCAAATTTGCAGTCTCTGAACTTCCGTGTTTTGCGGAATCTTCAATCCAGCGAATCAGCGGAGAATCGCTTTTTTCGAAAGTCCCGCTTGGGGCAGGAATTTCGCGCGCTACAAACTTGGCCGCCTCTTGACCGATATCATCGTCAATTTGGGCGCGTTCATTCAGAAATCGCTTCGATTCTTCAATTAAACGGGCGATAAAATCTTGCATTAAAATACACTCGTTTTACTTCACGCTTGATTTCAGTACGGCAACCGTATGGCCGATCACTTCGCCCTTTAGGAATGCTTCGTAAGCTTCTTTAGCAGTAAGCTTCGAAGATTCCAGCGACTTCTCGATTTCGAAAGCGTTCTTGCCGGATTCCTTCACCGAGATGTTGGCGAATGCTTTTTGCAAGTCGCTTGCGCGGTAGAATCGGAACGGCCCGAGCCCCGCCTTTTCTTGTGCGGCATAACCCGAAATCACGTCTTCGGGTTCCGCCTGCACCTTCCAGGAATACGTGAAAATTTCAGAAGAAAGGCCAGCCAATTCGCCGAGCTTGATAAACGCACTGAGCGGCACGCGGCCACCGAGTGTAGAATAGACGGCACCCTTGTCGGCCAGGTAATCGCGGGCCTGCTTAAGCGCCAGATAATGCAAATCCAGCATTTGCTCATGCACAAATTCAGGAATCACTTCGACGCGCTTTTCCAGGTAATGGCCGCTGTTTCGTTTGTCTTCAATCTTGGTGTTATCTGTTAGCGGAACATTGGGCAGGTTCTCGTAAATCACGTCGTAACGGCGCTTGCCATTTTCAAGAGGTTGTAGAAGATCGCCTGCACCGAATTCCAATTCAATTGAATCTGCATTCTTCAAATTTTTCTTGATATTTTCGGCTGCCGCGTCCACCACGCTTTTCTGCAAGTCGGTAAAACCTACGCGCTTGGCTCCCAAAAGTTCAATACCCGTCAAGACATCGATGCCGGAACCCGTTCCGATCGAAGCGAATGCTTCTACATCGTGTCCTAGATTTTCACGGATCAGCTTGAATGCAGGTGTTGCAATGTATGCCACCCAATCGCTAGTAATATCTTCGGTCTTTGGCAAATAGGCGTGATCCGTTACAGCCACGGAAAGATAATCTTGAACCTGTTTCGGTGCTTCTTCTAAAGCCAGATACTTTTTAACATCAACTAAAATACTCATTATAGGTTGCCTCACTTTTTTTTGAGTGCAAATATAGATGTGGACTATAGCCGCGTCCAATACAAAATTTCTAGCGCTTGCTATCAATTTTTTGTATAAGTAAAAAGCCCGTTTTTCCTTGACAAAGTTTATGCATTTATGTAGATTTATGCATAGAAATTCAAACCACGTTTTTTTCAGCGCTTGGGAATGCTCAAAAATGCGACGTTCTTTTCGGTGCTGTTAACAAAAGGAGCCTTATACAATGGCACATTATCTCTTTACTTCTGAATCCGTGTCCAAGGGACACCCCGACAAAGTTTGCGACCAGATCTCGGATGCAATTCTCGACGCCTGCCTCGCCCAAGACCCGAACAGCCGTGTGGCTTGCGAAACACTTGCCAACACCGGTCTGGTCGTTATCTCTGGCGAAATTACCACCAAGGCCGTAATTGACTACCAGCAGATTGCACGCAAGACGATCAAGAGCATCGGTTATGTGAACCCGGAACTTGCTTTTGATTACAAGGGCTGCTCCGTGCTCGTTGCAGTGGACAAGCAGTCTCCCGATATCGCTCAGGGTGTTGACGCCAAGGCTGCCGAAGGTAAGGAAGACGACAAGCAAGGTGCGGGCGATCAAGGCATGATGTTTGGCTACGCCGTGAATGAAACCAAGGAACTGATGCCGCTTCCGATTAGCCTTGCTCACAAGCTCATGGAAGAAATTCAGAATCTCCGCGAATCCGGCAAAATCAAGTGGCTCCACCCTGATGCAAAATCGCAGGTGACCGTCGAATACGACGAAAATGACAAGCCTGTGCGTGTCGATACGGTGGTGGTCAGCACTCAGCACGACGAATTCGTGAACGGCAAGGAACTCAAGCATTCTACCATCGAAAAGGAAATCATCGAAAAACTCATCAAGAAGGTGATTCCCGCAAAACTTTTGGACAAGAAGACTCGATTCCTCATCAATCCGACGGGCAAGTTCGTGATTGGTGGCCCGCACGGTGACTGCGGCCTGACCGGTCGTAAGATTATCGTGGACACCTACGGCGGCATGGGCCGTCACGGTGGTGGCGCATTCAGCGGCAAGGACCCGAGCAAGGTTGACCGCAGCGCTGCTTACGCCGCACGCTATGTAGCAAAGAATATTGTCGCCGCAGGCCTTGCAGACCGTTGCGAAGTGCAGCTCGCTTACGCCATCGGTTATTCCAAGCCGGTGTCTGTACTGGTGAATACGTTCAAGACCGGCAAGATTGATGACCGCAAGATTGAAGAAATCGTGAAGAAGACCTTCGACCTTTCTCCGGCCGGCATCGTGAAGATGCTCGACTTGAAGAAGCCCGGCTATCAAGCAACTGCCGCGCTCGGCCACTTCGGCCGCACCGGCGCCCGCTTCACCTGGGAAAAGACGGACAAGGCTGCAACTTTGAAGAAACTCGCCAAAGCATAAGCGAATTCTCTCTAACAAAAAGATTAAGGCTCGTCAAACGACGAGCCTTTTTTTTGTATATAAAAAACACCCTCGGCAACTAATGCTGCCGAGGGGTACCTGCGCGGAGAGTAGTGCACAGGAATTTAGGAGTACAAATTATTACTTATGCCAGTCGACTTCGCGGTAGATTTTTTCGGTGAATTCGTCGGCATTCAGCTGCAGGTATCCGACTTTATGCAGCAGGTCTGCAAAGTAGTGCAAGTCGGCTTTCAGGTTGCGGCCACTCTTTGCCTTTTGTTCAGGGGACTGGTATTCATACGACTTGATGAGTGCGGTTGCGAATTCCTTGTCTTCGATAGCGGAGTGTTTGCCTGCCTGCATGAGTTCCACGGTTTCTTCCGGGTGTTCGCTGATCCAGGTGTGAGCCTGTTCGAGAGCGCGGAGGAGAGCCTTGATCTTTTCCGGTTCCTTTTCCAGAAGAACTCCCGAAACATAATAGAAACAGCAATAGCGACCGGCAAAAACGGGGTCCGTTGCCAAATCCATCAGCACATCGGCGCGGCCGTCAACAGCGGCAAGGCTTCCCAGCGGGTCCCAAAGTGAAACCGCTTCGACCTGCCCACGTTCCAAGGCTTCAAGCGCCAAGTTGCCATCGGCATAGGGCAAGAATTGAACATCGTTTATAGCAGAAACGCCGTTTGCTTCTAGCCAAAGTGTTGCGGCTTGGTGGGGTGTTGCGCCAATGGCGTTCACGGCAATCTTTTTGCCCTTCAAATCCTGCGCAGAGCGAATCGGCGAGCCCTTCTTGACGAGCAGATGGATGCAACCGACGTGGAATCCTTCGACCACCTTGATGTTCACTCCGTTTTCGACGGACTGGAAAAAGGCGAAGTCGGAGTTTGTAATCGGATATGTTCCGTTGTTGAGCCCGATTTTGCGGGTTTCCGCATTCGCCGACACGAATTTTACATCGACGCCTTCTTTAGCAAAGAATCCTTTTTCTTTAGCGACAAAGAACGGCGCAATGCAAAGGGTTCCATCGGAAACGGGGATTTCGACAGTACCGTATTTAAAAGCGGATTCATTGGTAACGGCAGCCTTCTCGGATTTTTCTTCTTCGCAGGCGATGAGTGCAAATCCCAAAGTAAAAGCGGCTGCGAACGATAGTAACGTTTGGATGAATTTCATTTAAAATCTCCTATGATTAATTTTTTTTAGATCCTTCACTGCGTTCAGGATGACACGATGAGGATGTTTAATGCTTTGTTGTACTTGCCTTAATGGCCTGTTCGAAATCGGCGATAATGTCGCGCGGGTCTTCGATTCCGACGGACACGCGAATCATGTCGTCAGGAATTCCTGCAGCAAGCCTATCCTTCGGCGAAAGCTGGGAATGTGTACTCGTTGCCGGGTGTAGCACACTCGTACGGGCGTCGCCCACGTGCACCACCAATGCCGCGACCTTCAGCGCTTTCACGAACGAGCGAATAGCAGCCTTGCCTCCCTTGAGGCCAAAGGTCAGCACGCCGCTTCCGCCCTGATAATCGAAATACTTGCGAATGCGCTTGCTGTTCGGGCTAGATTTGAGCGCCGGATAGTTGACCCAGTTTACCGCCGGATGCTTGGATAGGTATTCCGCCAAGGCCAAGGCGTTAGAACTGTGTTGCGGCATGCGCAAATGGAGCGTTTCAAGACCCAAATTCAAAAGGAATGCGTTGAACGGACTCTGGGCGGCACCGAAATCGCGCAAAAACTGGGCGCGGGCTTTGACAATGTAGGCAGCGCGGCCAAATTTTTCAGTGTAAGAAGTATTCGCGTACTGCGCATCAGGATTGACAAGATCCGGGAACTTTCCGTTATTCCAGTTGTAATTGCCGCCGTCAATCACGACACCGCCCAAGGCAACGGCATGACCGTCAATGTACTTGGTTGCAGAATGAATGACGACATTCGCCCCATGCTTCAAGGGCTTCACCAAGAACGGCGTTGCAAGCGTGTTGTCCACAAGGAACGGCACGTCGAATTCCTTGGCAAGCTTCGAGAACTTTTCGAAATCCAGAACGCCAAGCGCCGGGTTACCAATGGTTTCGCCGAAGACCAATTTTGTATTCGGGCGGAATGCCTTGCGAAGTTCTGCAATAGGCGCTTCCGGGTCAATGAAAGTCGTTTCGACACCGAGCTTTGAAAGTCGAACATCAAGCAATGTATAGGTCCCGCCATATACCGCCTTAGAGGCTATGATATGATCGCCTGCCTTGACCAAATTCGAAATAGCGAGCAATACGGCCGACTGTCCCGAAGCTGTTGCGACAGCGCCCACACCGCCTTCCAACTCGGTAATCTTTGCTTCAAAAGCCGCTACCGTCGGGTTGCCCGTACGCGTGTACTTGTTGCCCGACTGCTTGAGGGCGAAAAGACGTTCTACTTCGTCAACATCTTCGTACTTGTAAGTGGTTGACTGGAAAATCGGCAATACGCGAGGTTCGCCCACTTTCGGCTTCCAGCCCGCCTGTAAGCACTTGGTTCCAAAATTCCAGTTGGACGGATTCGAAACGTCTGCTGAAATTTTACTTGTTTTTTTTGATGCATTAATTGACATGTGAATCACTCTCCTTATAAATTTCAATACGAAAAATAGAAAGGGACTTACAGTTTTTCTAATACTTTGTTTTTATGCGGAATTATCAAAAATTTTTATAACGAAAATGCCCCCGACCGAGTCGAGGGCAATATCACTTAATATTGATTTATTTATAATCCGCCGTAATCAGATTCACCGTTCGGCAAGAGTCTCCCCTTGTGCATGGTGTAAATGCGGTCGCCATACTTGAAGCCGCGAGGATCATGGGTAGCCACAAGTACCGACGTTCCCGACTGCGCAAGTTCCGCCAAAAGGTCAAAGACAATTTTGGCATTAGTTTCGTCAAGGTTGCTGGTCGGTTCGTCAGCAATCACGATATCGGGATTGTTGACAAGAGCGCGCACAATCGAGGCTCGCTTGAGTTCGCCTCCCGAAAGTTCTGCCGGCATTTCATTCACCAAATGGGCAATGCCGAGAGTTTCGAGTTTTGAATGAATATCAATATCGACCAATTCCGAAATATCCCTCACCTCAACCTTATTGCCCTCGCGAATCGCCCGCGGCAAGAAGATATTTTCAAGCACGGTAAATTGCGGCAAGAAAACGGATTCTTGTGGAATGTAGCCGATTTTATCGTTACGAATCGCGGAAAGTTCGGCATCTGTCAAACTTGCAAAATCAACACCATTAAAAATGATAGATCCCTGCGAGGGGCGATTGATTCCCGAAAGGAGCGACAAAAGCGTACTTTTTCCGCTTCCCGATTCGCCATAGATTACCGAAAAATCACCGGACCAGGCAAAAAATTCAACATCTTCGACGGCATTGAATTCTTCGCCGCGGCGGGTATAAGTTTTATATAAATTAGAGACGTTTAAAATCAATGTTCTACCTCCCTCAAAGCGGCGTAGGCATCAATACTGCTCACCTTATTTGCCACGCCGAAAACCGCCACCGGCCCCACCGAATGCAAAAGCAAAACCACCACAGCGTAAACAGCAGCGATTTCGGCATTTCCAGGAACAATAAAGGGCACATTCACATGTTCGCCAATCCAAATTTTAAAAGTGAAAAAAAACACGCTCGAAAGCAGCAATCCAATGTACGTTCCTACCGCCGACACCAGCAGCGATTCGCCCAGCACAAGAGTCCTTAAACGTTTGCGGGCATAGCCCACAATTCGCAAAAGCGCATATTCACGCCTGCGTTCGCGAGTCGACAGTGAAAACGAAATCACAATCGCGGCAACCGCAATCACCAAGAAAAGGGCCACGATTGACCACACCACAATCTGCAAGAAATTCGCCGACTTTTCAAGACCCGAGAACAAATCTTTGCGAGTGCGAATCTGCACGCCGTCAAAGCGGGTATGAATTTCTCGAGAGAGGCGCTCGATATCAGCCCCTGCGCGCAATTTAATTAAAACACTGGAGTAAATCGGCGAATCCGAGCCCTCGGACTTGACATCCTGATGCAAGAAAACCACGCCCTTGGCCTTAGCCGCCTCGCGGATATCGGCAAGTGTTGCCACATCTACAAAAACGGCCTGGTCCAACTTGTTGCCAACCGGTTCAAGAGAGGCCGCCACAGGGTATTCATGGTCAAAGAACCTGACAGTCCTTTTCTCGCCCACGCTAATTTCACTGCCCACCACGATAGCACCCTTAGGGAGTTTATCCGTAAGGACCTCGTGAATCCAAGGCTGAATCACAAAATCAGAAGCCGGCTCGAAACCGATAATTATGACTTTCTGTTCGCAGCAGCTAGAATTCAAGGTGGTCAAAAAATACTGCGGCGTCGCAATTTCTACGCCGTCAAGGCCACGAATAAATTCCAGCGAGCCCTGCGGCAAATAGGTGTACTTGGAATCGCCCTGCAAAAGTACAGTCTGGTCGTTAATTTCGCTCCCCTGGGGAATCACGATGACGTCGGCACCCAAGCGAGACGAAAGGCGATTCAGGCCCTTTGAAAGCGAAAACGACAAAAGTCCGCCCACCAAAAGCACCGAGGCGAGCAAAGCAATCAAAAGTGAAAGCCCAAAACTACGGAAAGGGTTTCGCAAGTAATTTTCAATAATCAAATTCAAATCAGTCTTGTTCATTTCGCCTCCTCAGTTTTAAGTAAATCAAATTCAGCGCCGCAAAAAGTGCAATCAGCACACCAAAAACAGCAAGTACCGGACCCGTTATCACGTGACATGCCATTTGAGCGTGTTGGCATGTTCCGACAATTACCGTTGGCACAAGCGAAACAAAAACACCGAGCACAAGCGTTACTGCAGAAAGAATGACATGTACTTTCTTTTTAAGGAGCCCCGCAGCAACGACGGCATTTGCAAGCAAAGCAAGTCCTAAAAAAGCATCTACCGTCGTCGAAATTTCACAGCTCATGGTTCCGCCATCAATCGGATGGCAAACAGGCAAAATCAACTTGGTAAGCGTAATCAGCAATACGCCGAAAACAAGATTAGCAACAACAAATACTTTGTACTGTTTCATGGCACTCTCCTTAAAAATTTTCGGTGCATAAATTAAAAAGGTATACCGAAAATGTCCAATACTATATCACTATGATTTGCTATAGGTTTTTATTATAACACAGACAAATTCAACAGCGTCGCACATATAGAAAAAATCAATAATTCAGCATAAGAATTAAGTATTGGACGCTATCAAAAACCACATCTATATTTGCCTTAAAAAAAATTAAGGAGAGTATAATGTCAAATCAATTTTCTTTTGATACGCTTAAATTGCACGCAGGCTATAATCCTGCTGAACACAACCACGCCGTTTCGGTACCCATTTACCAGACAACTGCTTTTACGCTCGACACCGTAAAGCGTAGCGACGATCTGTTTTATTTCGACAGCGCCGAAGCACTTTATACACGACTTTCTAATCCGACAACGGATGTACTTGACGCGCGCCTTACGGCACTCCACCCGGGAGCAACCGGTGCTGTCACGCTTTCTTCGGGCATGGCAGCGGTTACGTATTCGCTTTTGAACGTCACAGCAGGCAAGGGCAGAATCCTTGCAACAGCTCGTTCTTACGGCGGATCTTTCGATAGTTTCGAACAAATCTTCGGAGAGACGGGCGTCAAGTATGACATTGTAGAAAACCCTGACGATCCGGCAAATTTCGAGGCACTCGTCAAAGAAGACACCAAGGTAATCTACATCGAATCGATCACCAACCCGAACGCCACCATTCTGGATATCGAAGCGATCGCAAATATCGCCCACAAGCACGGAATTCCGCTGATTGTCGACAACACGGTGGCAACCCCCTATTTGTTGAATCCGTTTGATTTCGGCGCCGATGTAGTCGTTTATTCGGCCACCAAGGGCCTTACGGGTCACGGCAACGTGATTGCCGGTGCCATTGTAGAAAACGGCAAGTTCAACTGGAAAAACGGAAAGTTCCCGCAGTTCGACGGCCAGCCGCATTTCTTGGTGTCGCAACAGGGCGTACCCCGCAGTTTTTACGACGTGTTCCCGGATACGCCTTTCACCGGCCGTATCCGCGCCATTCACCTGAATTACTTGGGCGGCGCCATCGCCCCGTTCAATTCTTACCTGGTGCTTCTTGGAATCGAAACCCTTTCGGAACGTCTTTCGAAATCGGTAAAGTCTGCTGAAAAGATTGTAGAATTCTTGGAAACGCGCCCCGAAGTTTCTTGGGTAAACCATCCGCACGCCAAAAACAGCAAGTACAAGGCACTCGCCGCCAAGTACTTCCCCAAGGGTGCCGGCGCAATCCTGAGCTTTGGCCTTAAAAAGAACGACCGCGCAACCATTATCAAGTTCTTGGAAGCCGTAAAAGTATTCAGCTTCCAGGCAAATATCGGTGACGCCCGTTCGCTCATTATCAATCCGTCTACAACCACCCACATCGAGCTCCCGGAACGCGCTCAGGAATTGGCCGATATCCATTCCGAAACCATCCGCCTCTCAATCGGTCTCGAAGATGTGAACGACTTGATTGCCGACCTGGAACAAGCCTTCGTCGCAATCCAATAGCGCGATTATAACCATAGTAAAACCTAAAAGGTGGCTGCATTTAGCAGTCACCTTTAGTTTATGGCACAAAGAAATTTAAATGGCGGACTCAATTGAGTCCGCCATGATAGAATTGGAGATGATTATTTTATTAAACCGTCGGCGTATTCGCTAATCGCTTTGTCCAGACGATCAAAGATTTCATCCAGCTGAGTCTCGTTGATAATCAGCGGAGGTGCCACCAGAATCGTAGAGCCGCCGCCCATCGTGAGGATCCCGTAATCGTTGCGGAGTTTCGTGATAAAGTTTCCAAGGAAGGGTTCACCAGCCGCATTCTTGCGGATAACATCCTTGTGATCCTTACTGTAACTGAATTCAATCGCACCGAACAAGCCTACAGAACGCACGTCACCAACAGAAGGGTGCTTTGCCTTGAGTTCCGCAAGCTTTTTCTTCAAAAGGGGTTCCTGCTTTTTCACATTGCCCTTGACATCCAGGCGGAAATATTCTTCGATACAGGCGATCGCAGCAGCAACGCCGAGCGGATGCGCATTATAGGTAAGCCCTGCGGTAAAGGCGTTTTCCTCATAATAATTCGCAATACGCTCGCTAATGAGCACGCCGCCGAGCGGAGCGTAAGCGCTGTTCACACCCTTTGCAAAAGTAATCAAGTCCGGTTCCACGCCATCGGCCTGGCAGGCGAACCATTCACCCGTGCGCAAGAAGCCACTCATGACTTCGTCGCACACCATGAGGATTCCATACTTGTCGCAGATTTCGCGGACACCCTTCAGGTATCCCTTGGGGTAAAGGTACACGCCATTAGAACCCGTGACCGATTCAATGAACACGGCCGCCACCGATTCCGGGCATTCCTGCTGAATCTGATATTCCAGGCGAGAAAGGAAATGCTTGGTCGCTTCTTCCTCACTTGCAAATTTAATGTCGTAACCGTAAAGGTGCGGAGCCGGGTACTTGATGAATCCGGGAATCGTCGGGAACAGCGAAGCGCGTTCGCTTTCGCCCGTCAAACTCGACGCACCATAAGTACTTCCGTGGTAAGATTCATACTTCGAAAAAATCTTGTCGCGGCCCGTAAACGCCTTCACAAAACGGATGGCGAATTCGTTTGCCTCGGAGCCACCCAACGTAAACAGCACCTTTTTCATGTTCTTCGGCGCAATCTTTTCAATCAAGAGTTCGCTGAGTTCGCCCGCTTCAGCAAAGGCATGACGCGGAGCGATGTAAGCCAAACGTTCCACCTGCTTTTGCACCGCTTCAATAATGTGGCGGTTATTAAAGCCGATATTCACGTTCACCAGTTCCGACGCGATATCGATGTATTCCTTGCCTGCACCATCGTAAACGTAGATACCGTCGGCATGGTCTACAAAGAACGGCTTGTAATCTTTATGGGGGGCATTCGCGAAAGAAAACAGGTTATACTTTCGGGCCTTTTCATAAGAGGCGGCATTTTCTCCCGCCACATAACTAACGTTATTTGACATAGTACTCTCCTTAATTTTTGGAACAAATATAGGTGCAATTTTAGTCGCTGTCCAATACTTTGTTTTTAGCGCTCGTTATCAATTTTTCCGATAACAAATCCATCTAGACTAAATGACGTATTCCGGCGCCGTATTGGAACGTGCAAGATTAAAGCGTTCCAAAATATTGCGGCGTTTTTCCAGGAACTGCGCCGAGCCTCTTTCACGCGGGAAGCTGTCGCGAATTTCAAGCACCTCGCTAATGCGCCCCGGACGCGGCGTCATAATCACGATACGATCAGACAAATAAAGCGCTTCGTCAATATCGTGGGTCACCAAAATCATCGTGGTATTGCGCTCCTTGCGAAGTTCCAAAAGCAAGTTCTGGATGTCTGCACGGGTAAACGAATCCAGCGCCCCCATGGGTTCATCGAGCAACAAGATTTCAGGATCATTAATCAACGCGCGCGCAATCGCCACACGCTGCGCCATACCGCCACTAATCTGGTGCGGGAAATTCTTTTCGAATCCGCCAAGACCGATTTTCTCAATAAATTCGTGAACCTTACCCTTATTCTGCTTATAAACGCCGCGAATCTTGAGGCCCATCGCAATGTTGTCTTCTACCGTAAGCCACGGAAAAAGGCACCCTTGTTGGAACACATAACCGCGCTTGGAATCGGGACCGTGCACCGGTTCGCCATCAAGAATAATCTTGCCCTCTTGAACCGGGTCGAGCCCAGCAATCAAGCGCAAAAGCGTCGTTTTACCGCAACCCGATGCACCCAGAATCGAAATGAATTCGCCCTCAAAAACAGAAAGATTGATATCTTTCAAAATCTGCCGCGGTTCGCCCGTGCGTTCATCGATAAAGGAGCGGTTTACTTCGCGAATCTTCAAGATTTTTTCTTTATCTAAAATATCCGTCATCGTCGCCTCCTATCGCACAACACCTTTTTGCCAGCGAAGCACATAACGCTGTACTGCGCCAACCACCTTCAAAATCGCCGAGAACAGCACTGCCATCAAGACAATCGCAGCGAATACCTTGTAATAAGCGCTCCAGACCTTCGAAGTGTTAATGTAGTAGCCAAGGCCACCCGGCTGCCCCATCATTTCGGCCATCACGAGCGTAGTAAAGCCAAACGCAGCCGCCGTCATAATGCCCGTAAAAATCTGCGGCATTGCATGGGGAATCGCAATATGGAAAATCTGGTACAGCTGCCCCGCGCCAAAAGTGCGCGAAAGCTCAAACAGCGACTTCGGCGTACCCTGCACCCCGTCAGCCGTCATGGTCGCCACCGGGAACCAGGAGCAAATCGCAATCAAGAAAGTCGCCGCCGCAAACGAAGTCGGGAAAAGCGTCAAGGCAAAAGGCATCCACGCCACCGCCGGAATCACACCACAAATGTTGAGCACCGGCAAAATCCAGTAACGAGCCTTCGGATACCAACCAATCAGCACACCCGTCAACACACCCGTCACCACGCCCACCGAAAATCCGGCTACAAAAAGACGCAACGAGTAAAGCGTATTCTGCCAAATGAATTTGGTATCGCCAATAAAGGCGTCCATAATAATCGCAGGCCCCGGAAAGAACGGCTGCGGCAAAAACAGCAACTTGGTTCCGAGAATATCCCATGCCGCAAGAGCCAAGCCAACCGCGAAACGGAACTTCGCGCCCGCAAAAAATTTTGCCACCTTATCTGCACTCGCCTTGCGGACAAACAGCACCACCGTATAGACCGCGTAATAGGCAATAATGGCAAGCAAAACTAAGCGGTATGCCAAATTGTCATCAACCGTAAACCCGCCAAAAACATATTCCTTGATTCGCACATTTTCGGCCACCTGCGGAAAAAGCAAGTTTACCAAGAAGGCGACCAGGAAACCTGAAATCGTCAAAACAATGTTCATTCAACTCTCCGTAAAATTTTTAAAAATGCGCCCTTGCGGGCGCTAAGCAACAAGGAATTTCGATTACTTGTTCAAATCGACTTCTTCGTACAGGTTCGCGACAAACTGGTCTGGGTCCTGCGTGAGGTAGCCAATCTTCTTGAGCTGTTCGCTAAAGTAACGCAAGTCGCCCTTCACGTCGCGGCCAAGAGTCTTGCGCTGTTCCAGCGAAGTGTACACGTAACTCTTAATCAGTTCAACAGCCAGCGGCTTGTCTTCAATTTCGGAATACTTGCCTTCGGCAATAATGTCAACCGTTTCTTCAGGGTGTTCGGCAATCCAGGCTTCGGCCTTGTGAATCGCACGCAGGAGTGCTGCAATCTTTGCCGGTTCTTCCTTCAAAATCTTGGCAGACACATAAATGAAGCAGCAATAGCGACCGTCAAATACCGGGTCCTTCGCCACATCCATAATCACGTCGGCCTTGCCCGACTTTTCGTAAGCAGAAGCGAGCGGATCCCAAATGGCAGCGGCATCAATCTGGCCCTGTTCCAAAGCTTCAAGAGCCAAGTTGCCATCGGCATAAGGCAAGAACTGCACCTGATTATCTTCGGGCTTCGTCGAAACGCCTCCCAGCGAGAGCCAAAGGCTTGCAGCCTGATGCGGCGTGCCACCGATTTCATCGACAGCAATCTTCTTGCCCTTCAAATCAGCAGCAGTCTTGTAGGGCGAACCCTTCTTTACAAGCACCTTGATGCAACCGATGTGAATACCATCGACAATCTTGATATCGACGCCGTTTTCAATCGCCTGGAAAAACTGGAAATCAGAATTCGTGAGCGCATAAGTGCCCTTGCTAAGGCCCAGCTTACGCGTTTCGCCATCAGCGGCGATCAACTTGGCATCAATTCCTTCTTCGGCAAAGAATCCCTTTTCCTTAGCCACGTAAAAAGGCGCTCCACACAAGGAACCGTCCAGAATCGGGAGTTCCAAAGTACCGAACTTGAACTGGGATTTTTCTGCCTGCGGGGCTTCCTGTTTTTCCGCTTTTTCGTTACCGCATGCTCCGGCCAACAGGGCAAAGCCAAAAGCGAGCAAAGCGGTCAGATAAATTTTGAGATTGTTTACCATCGTGAATTCCTCTTTCAAAAAAGGCGCCCCTGAAAATGGACTTCGAATATTTCCAGGAGCGCCAGGTTGTACGGAGAGTACAAATTACTTGATATTTTCTCTCCAAGTAGCGGGCTTGAACAGCTCCTTCAAAGGCAACAGACGCTTGTCAACGTCGACGCCCAAGACAGAATTGAAGTTGTTCGTTGCCTGCATCTGAGCGCCAAAGCCCACGATAATGATGATCTGTTCGTCGGTATAGAACTTGCGGAGACCTTCGAAAAGTTCGTCCGGAACCTTTGTCGGATCCTTCACAATCTGCTGACCCAGCTGTTGCAAAAGCTTCTCGTTTTCCGAAGTTTCGAAGTTGTTCGGATCAAGCCCCAGAGCCTTCAAATCGCTAATGAAGAACAGCGAGCAAAGAAGGCAGCCGTTCGTCGTAGAAACCGAGTGTGCAAAAATCGTTGCAGCACGCAGACCCACCGTCTTTTCGAGACTTTCCCAAGCATCGTACCAGCCCATGAAAGCCTTGTAGATGCCGTAATCCTGGAGCATCACCAACTTCATGTTAGTCACCTTGCCTGCAGCTTCCAGCTTTTCGTAAGCAGCCTTTGCTTCGCCAGTCAATTCATTCGGTTGTTTTAAATGTACTCTAGCCATTGTTTATACTCTCCTTGTGGTGCGTAAGCACCGTTTTTTGTTATTGATTTTGATGAAGTCTTTTTTGGTTAAGTTTAATTCCCTACCATTTTTGTAGGCTTTAAGATAGAATAAGAATTCGCCCTTTTCAAGGCATAAACACATACTATTTAACTATGGTTTGTTATAAAAGAAAGCTATTACATCCGCATCCACTAAAAAACTCCACCAACCTGGTGGAGTTTTGAAGACAGAGGTAATATCAACTAGTGACTTTTACTCATACAATCCCTTGCTAAAGTAACGGTCGCCGCGGTCGGGGGCTACGAATACGATGTTTCCGCGGGCGCCCGAGGCGATGAGTTTCTTGGCCGCGGTGAACGCGGCGCCCGAAGAGGAGCCTGCAAAGATTCCTTCTTTCTTGGCGAGTTCGCGAGCGCCGCCAAAGGCGTCGTCGTCATTGATCTTGATGACTTGATCCACGAGCGACATGTCCATGGTGTCGGCGATAAAGTCGTTGCCGATTCCTTCGATGTTGTAGTCGCCATGTTCGCCGCCGCCCATAGTAGAGCCGATGGGGTCTGCGAGCACGCCCTTGATGTTCGAGTTGCGTTCCTTGAGCGCCTTGAGAATGCCGCTGAAGGTGCCGCCACTGCCTGCGCCTGCGACCACGTAGTCAATTTGTCCGTCCAAATCTTCGTAGATTTCGGGGCCGGTGGTTTCGTAATGGGCCAGCGGGTTTGCCATGTTACGGAACTGCCTGAGCGAAACAGAGCCCGGAATTTGCGTCAGGAGTTCTTCGGCCTTCTTTTCGGCGCCGAGCATGCCGTCTTCACGCGGGGTGTTGATGAGTTCTGCACCGAGAGCACGCATAAGCGTCTGCTTTTCTTGCGAGAACTTGGTGGGCACCACGAATATCACGCGGATGCCGCGGTTGAGCGCTGCGAAAGCGATGCCGAGGCCTGTATTGCCTGCGGTGGCTTCGACAATGGTTCCACCCGGTTTCAAGAGCCCCTTTTCAATCGCGTCGTTCACCATGTAAAGGCCGGTGCGGTCCTTCACGCTGCCCGAGGGGTTCCAGAGTTCGAGTTTAGCAAACAGGTTTACGCCTTCGGGGAGTCCGACATGGTTAAGCTTTACAAGCGGAGTCTTCCCGATTAAAGATTGCATCGATTCATAGTAATGCATATTATGCTTCCTTTGCGGCGTTAATGCCGGCGTTCAAATCCAAGATAATGTCATCCACTTTTTCGATACCTACAGACAAACGAATGAGTCCGTCGGTAATGCCCACCTTCTCACGAATTTCCTTCGGAATAGAGGCATGGGTCATGGTAGCCGGATGGCATACGAGGCTTTCGACGCCGCCCAGACTTTCGGCCAGCGAAATCAGCTGCAGGGCCTTGAAGAATTTCTTGATGTCGTAGTTTTCGTAAAGTTCGAACGAAATCATGGCGCCACCGTTCTTGGCCTGCTTCTTGTTGATTTCGTAACCCTGAGCAGTCGGAAGTCCCGGATAATACACGTGCTTTACAGCTTCATGCTGTTCCAGGTAGCGGGCAATGCGTTCCGCATTTTCGGTATGGCGATCAAGGCGCACGCCAAGCGTCTTGATACCGCGAATCAAAAGGAAGGAATCGAAGGGGCCAAGCACCGCGCCCACGGCATTCTGATTGAACGCCAGCTTTTCCGCGATTTCCTTGTTATTCGTTACGGCGAGACCTGCCACCACGTCGCTGTGGCCGCCCAAGTACTTGGTCGCGGAATGCACCACGATGTCGGCGCCAAGTTCCAGCGGGCGTTGCAAATAAGGAGTCATGAAGGTGTTGTCGACAATGGTCAGAATTCCATGCTTCTTCGCAATCGCGGCCACCCCAGCCAAGTCCGTTACGGTCAGGAGCGGGTTCGCCGGGCTTTCGATAAAGAAGGCCTTCACGTCGGGCGTCACTTTGGTATCGAGCGTTGCCAAGTCGGTGGTATCTTCGATAGAATAGGTAACGCCGAGATTCTTAAATACTTTGTCCAGAACGCGGAAGGTGCCGCCATAAACATTGCTAGAGATAATGATGCGGTCGCCCTGCTTGAAAAGCGAAAGTACCGTCGAGGTTGCTGCCATGCCGCTGCCAAAAGCAAAGCCTGCGACACCGCCTTCAAGGTCGGCAATCAGCGCTTCGAGTGCTGCGCGCGTGGGGTTACCCGTGCGGGAATATTCCCAGCCGGTATTTTCGCCGAGACCCGCCTGCTTATAGGTAGAAGTCTGGTAGATGGGCACGTTAACGGCTCCGGTGACCTTGTCGCCATCGATGCCGCCGTGGATGAGTTTCGTTTCGATATACTTGGAAGTTGACATTTTTTGAAGTCCTTTAGCGCCATGCGCCATTTATTGTTAAAATTCGAATAAAAAAATCCCGCTCCGGAGACATAGCCGAGCGGGAATCTGTTTTAGATAAAAGCCTAAAAACTAGTCGCCCGTTCGACATCGACTCCAACAGAAACAACACATGTTCATCAAGTAATGAGCCATTCTTTTATTTCCTATCATTTACGTAGGAATAATATAGACAAAAACAATAACGCTGTCAACTGAAAACGGGCTATCCAGTTATACTATTTTTCTTTGGTTTGTTATAGCTTAAAACGATAACCAGCCGGTATCAAGGCCAGTCACGGGCACAATACGCTTTACATTCTTCTGCGCATCAGTAACCACGGCCATTCCCGTCAGGTAATTCATCCAGCGCTTCGGTGAAAACTGCATCTTACAAAAGTGCGTGAGGCACGGCACCACCCAGGCATCGTGCGTTGCGAAAATGTTGAAGCGGCTATTTCCCTTTTCAAGCATCATCGCAAGCATTTCTTCGGAACGCGCGGCCAGAGGCGCAAACGCTTCTTTATCGCCGCGTGGCTTACCTGCAGCCTCATTCTTCAGCCATTCGCAAATGCCTTCGTAAAATCCTGCGCGCAGCACCTTGGTGTATTCATCGTAATCTTGAACAAAGTATTCCGCCAGGCAATCCATCTTTTGTATCGACGGATTTTGGATGCCGCGTCCAAGGCCAATATTCAAAGCCGTCTCCATGCAGCGGCCTACCGGGCTCGAAAAGAAACTCATATCGCCCTCGGCAGGAATGCACTTGCCAAGCGACAAAGCCTGTTCGCGCCCACGCTCCGTAAGGCCCACATGCGCACCGAAGTCAGGATCTTCGGGAGTAATGTGCCTGCGTTCCCCGTGACGAACCAACAAGAACACGCGTTCGTCAGACGCAAGCGAATTGAAGAAGGTTGACGCGGGAATGAACATATAAGCCTTATTTGTCTTCCCGGCCTTGAGCCGGGATCTCCTATTCTAAGCAATCATTCCCGAAACCGGAATCCAAATGGCATGCGCAATCGCAAAACTCAAGACTCCCAGCAAGAAACCGCAAATAATATCCGTGAGCCAATGCACGCCAAAATACACGCGTAAAAGCCCCCATGTGAGCGGCAAGAGCATCATGATCCAGCCGTACTGCGGCACCGCATAAAATACCGCCGAGGCCACCGCCAAGTTGTTCATCGTGTGGCCAGAAGGAAAACTGTACTTGTCGAGAGGCGGAACTTCCGCCTTGATTTGCGGATTCACCGCAAATGGCCTCGGCCGCTTGGTAGAAAGTTTAACGCCCTCGTACAAGGCGAGCGCCACTCCCACCGCTACCAAAGCCTGCGCCAAAATCGGCCAGAACGCAGACCAGCCAATATGCAAAAAAAGAACCAGTGCAAAAACACCCCAAATGTAGCCGTCTCCCAGACGCACATAAAACTTGAGAAACTTCGTCGTCTTCGCGGAAAAATGCCGGTTCGTCCAATAGACCGACACGCGATTATCAAATTCAGCGATTTTCTTGAACATCAACGGGGAATTTAGTAAATAAGGCGCCGCTAGGCCAAGCCTTTGATAAATTCCAGAGCGAAATTCTCACGCCTAATCTTTAACGCACCGCACAGAATAAGCCCATGTTTTATGGTTACCACTTATCAATGCATCATCGCTTGCAGCGGGTTCAAGTACACGATAATCTAGTTCCAATGCGAATGCGTGATAAATATTCTGTTCACTGGAATTCAAATTTTCACCCATCCATGTTTGCGAGCCAATAGTTACCGTTTTGTAGGTTTTTCCATCTCGAGAGTCCGTCATAGTTCCGTGGATAACAGTACTTGGGTCTACCCAAACGTACTCTGGACCGCTACTACTTTCATCACCACAAGCAACCAAACAGATGGAAATACTTAATAAAAACGTCAATTTTTTCATCTAAAACTCCCGTTCCAGCCAGCGAGACAGGAATACATCATAAACTTGGTATTCCTGTTTTTCTTTGGATTCAAGCGTCAACAGCAATTCCTTTTCTTGCAAGGATTCTGCCGCACGGCGAGCGTTCGTGGAGCTACCAATGTTGTATTTCTTCAAAAACACGGTTGATGTCAGCTTACTCACGCAACCTTCTTTTGCAACGGCCACCAAAAGCAACCATTGCTGACGAGTAAGGAGTTCTCGGTACTGCAAAAAGTAATCGGATTCTCTTTCTAGAATCCTGTTTGCGGCATTTTTCACCACATCAATAGTCACGTTGCCACCGACAGCAAACACTTCGTTGCAAAGGGTCTGGGTATAAAATGTGTGGCGACGCGTCCACTCCAAAATCCAATCAACAGCACCGGCATCAATCGTTCTTCCCACCTCGGAAAAATGGCCCCGAATAAATTCAGCATACTTATCGGAATCGATTTTTCCAAGTGTCAGCAGTTTGGTGCTAGAAAAGAACGGACGACCCGCACTTGTAAACATTTCGGCCATCAACTTCTTCTTACTGCCACAGAATATAAAACGAATGTTTTGCATAGACTGCGTATAAGTTCTAAGCAAGGCTTCGGCTGTCTTTTCGGGATACTCCGTAATTTGTTGGAATTCGTCAAACGCCAACACAACCGGCTTTTCGCGGGTATTCAAAAATTCAAGCAGACTTTTGAGAGTCCATTCCTTTTCCGAAACGGTTCCGTAGTTAAACTGCAACTGCGGCGAACCCGAAATGGAATCATAAGTAAGCGTGGGGCGAAGCGTCTTCAAAAAAGTTACGAACCCTTTGCCAATAGATGTCTTTTCAGGAAATTTGATCAGGATGGCTTCTGCCAGGGTCTTGGTAAAATCTTCCAAGGTCAACGTCGCGAATATGTCAACATAGAGAGTTTCGTAATTCAGGCGCCGACGCTTCATTTCAGCAAAGGTATGCAAAATCAATCCCGTCTTTCCGTACTTACGCGGAGAGACCAGTGTCGTATCGGCACCGTTCTGAATATTCAATATAATAGCGGCAGTTTCGTCATCTCTGTCGCAGAAATAGGCCGGCGATTTATACCCTTTGACAATGAACGGATTTTCTTGCATAAAGACCTCTCTATACTAATATACAAAAATTGCCTAAAATAGGCAACCTATTTTAGGCAATTTTTCAAAGTCGGCCCAAAACGGCCATTTTTCCCGCCCCCAAAGCCAGCGGCCCCCTAAAATGCTATTTTTTCTCCCATAATCAATTACCAAGGTTTTTTAATATGCGCGTACTCGTTCTTAATTGCGGCAGCTCCTCGGTCAAGTTCGCCGTTATCGACACCCAGACCAAACAGTCCATCTCCAGCGGCCTCGTCGAAAACATCGGCGTGAATGGCCACGTAAAGGCCAAGGGCCCGAACGGCAACATCGATTTCAATTTCGACTGCCCGACTCATGCCGAAGCCGTTGCCGAAGTGCAGAAGTTCCTCGCCGAACAGAAGCTCACCGACACCATCGAAGCCATCGGCCACCGCGTGGTGCACGGCGGCAAGTACGTCAAGAGCGAGAAGGTGACGCAGGAAGTCATCGACTACATCCGCAGCATCACGCTGTTCGCCCCGCTCCACGAACCCGCACACGCCACCGGCATGGAATGCGCCACCAAGTTCTTCCCGGGCCTCCCGCAGGTCGCCGTGTTCGACACCGCCTTCCACCAGACCATGCCGCGCAAGGCCTACCTCTACGGCATCCCCTACAAGTTCTACGAAGAAGACAAAATCCGCCGCTACGGCGCACACGGCACAAGCCACCGCTTTGTGACCGGCGAAGCCGCCAAGATTTTGGGCAAGAAGCCCGAAGAAGTCTGCCTCATCACGGCTCACCTCGGTAACGGTTCCAGCTGCTCCGCCATTCTGAACGGCCAGTGCGTTGATACCACCATGGGCTTCACCCCGCTCGAGGGCCTCATCATGGGCACGCGCTCCGGCTCCCTTGACCCGGCCATCCTCTTCTTCATCAGCAAGAAGTACGGTTACGATATCGACCGTCTCGACAAGCTCGTGAACAAGGAATCGGGCCTCCTCGGCCTCTCCGGACTCTCCAACGACATGCGCACCCTGACGCAGGCCGCAAGCGAAGGCCATGTGGGCGCACAGATCGCCCTCGAAACGTTCGCCTACAGGCTCACCCGCGAAATCGGCGGCATCGCCATGGCACTCCCGCGCATCGACGCCCTGGTGTTCACCGGCGGTATCGGCGAGAACAGCAAGCTTGTCCGCAAGATGGCCATGGACAACCTCAAAATTCTCGGCTACCAGATCGACGAAGCCCGCAACGAAAAGAACGGCAAGGAATCCGGCCACATCATTAGCAAGGACGGCACCCCGACCGCGATGGTTGTTGCGACGAACGAGGAACTTCTCATCGCCCTCGACACCGAAGCGCTGGTGAAATAGGCGCGAGGTCGGATGCCTGCAGCATCCTTTGAGGTATGAGGTCGCTCCACCTTATAGGTGTCGCTTTGAGGTTTCCTCTCCAAAAAAAATACAAAAGAGGCTCCTAGACGGAGCCTCTTCTTAATCTCAAAGCGAAGCGAGCTCAAAGGCGCTCTGCGCCGAGCCCATACCTCACAACCTATTTAATCGTCCAAGTCTGCTTGTTCACTTGCAGTATCTTTCTGCCCTGCACCTGAGCGGCTGCATTACGCACGTCAGCTTCGCTGACCGGGAGTTTAGCCTTCCACATTACGCGGCCCTGCATATCGAACAGCGCCACGGCACCGCGGTTTGCAAGGATTGCGCTCTGCCAGTTCATCTTCGGGGCAGCGGCAATCGCCGGCTTGATAGAGGCCTTCGGAGCTTCGTCGGCAATCAGCACCAGCGTGTACTTCACATAAGTGGTAGAATCAGCAGCCTTCACGTCGAACCTGATTACCGTACCCTTGGCAAGGCTATCCTTGCTTTCGGCGATGAAGAGATTGTCTTTCTGTTCCCAGGTCAGGTTTTCCGCCAGAGTCTTGGATTCCGTAATCGTGAAGACCAAGGTATCACCATCCGGATCAGTCACGAAGTCATTCAAGTCGATTGTATCTTTCCAGACGCCAGCGCCAATGTACAAGGTATCCAGCAGTTTGTCAAGCAAAGGCTTGTCATTCACGCATTCGATCGAAACCGGAATAGCAACGTCAACGGATCCGCCGCGAGAGTTCTTGGCCGTCAAGATAAAGTTCGTTTCACCACAGGCGTTCTTCACGGAACCCAGCACAAAGTACTTTGTCGTCGTATTCATCACCGGGTTCAGCAGGCTATCTTCGGAACGAACCGCAAAGGTCAGCTTGCCCTTATCCTTTTCATCCGTGAACCAGTCCTGCAGATCGAGAATTCGAATCTGTCTGGTCGAAAATTCTTCCTTCAGGTTTGCAAAACGCTTGGTAATCGACGGCAGCGAATCTTCGATAAATACAGGCGGCTGTACAATCGTGAGAATCACTGCTGCCAATTCAGAGGTATCGCCTTCTGCATTGACAGTGACATACGTAAACATGTCTTCTTCGGCAGCGTCAACCGATTCGTAAGTGAACGAACCGTCTGCAGCAAGCGTAACCTTGCCAGCACCCGCATTGTCCTTCAGGACAGCCGTAAGCTTGGACTTCGCGTTATCGGGGTTCTTGTCGTTCTTGAGAACGCCTTCGGCAGCAGAAATCTTTGCCACGGCACCTGCACTTACATTATAGGCATCATCTACAGCAATCGGCGGGTCTGCCACCGGAGTCACCTTCACATAGAACGAGACCGAAGCCGTATCCTTGCCGTCGACAGCAAACATCGTCACCTTGGCAATGCCTTCCGCATTGTCAACCGGGAACAAGTCGATCAAATGGTTCGAACCCTTCCTGAGGTAAGTCGCCTTAACAACTCCACTGGTCTTCACATTGACTGTCGCTTCGGCATCGCCCACAAAGTCGGGATCAACAAAAGCAATACTTGCAACCGGGATAACGACCGTTGTCGGATCGAAATCTTCGGTCAATACAAGGGTATCGCCAAGTTTATACGTATCATCACCGAGCGTCATGGTAGAATCACCAACGACTACGGTGAGCGGGTCATTCACATTAGTCACATTAATAACCGCCACGCCAACATCACTTGTCAAGGGGTCCGTTTCCTTTATTTCGACAAGCTGGTAGGTAAAGGTATCTGCACCAAAGAAGTCCTTATCCGGGACATAGGTGAACCCACCCGTTTTTTCGTTGAATTCCAGCACACCATGCGATGTAGTAGAAACAAGCACCGGAACAAAGTCATCGTCGTCCGGGTCATAGTCATTAAGCATGACTCCGGTAGAAAGCGTCGACTTCACAAGTTTGGTTTCTTCCTTAGTCGTGTATGAGTCGTTCACGGCAACCGGCGGATTTTCGCGGTCGACCGGCGTCACGGTCAGTACATAGCCGGCAGACTTTTTAGTTGCATCAACAGCAACAACAGTCACAGAGGCTGTACCAGAGGGGTTCGCTCCCGCAACCAGGTTCACGACACCCGTTTTATTGTAAAGCGAATCGGCAAGTTTAACGGCGCCCGCTTTTTCAGAAACGACCGACACGGAATAAGAAACAATGTCTTCATCTTCGTCAGCAAACACCTTGGAGAGGTCAAGTTTCAAGGTGTCGCCTTCGTTCAAGTCCATTTCTGTCTCCGTGGCGATTAATTCAGGAGCGTGACCGCCGCAAGAGTTACCGAGGGACACTGCCGAAATAGCAATGGTATTCGTTGTCGAGTTACCGGTTTCTGCAGCGAGAGACTGCTTGTATGCGAACTGGAGAGCCTGCTGTGCAGTCAAATCAAAATCAACCGCATCGCCCCAACCTTCCTGTGTCAAGTCAGCAAAGTCAATAAAGACGGACTTCTGGGCGGTAGACTTGTTCAGTACAACACCGTAATAGTCATAGTCAGAAATAGTCGACTGCTTGAATTCGAGCCTGAACTGAGACGTTGCAGAATAGGTCAGGCAAACACCTTTATAAGCAGCGAGCGAAATTTCGCCCTCGTTCTTGGCCCAAGCAAAGCCCATGCCGGCAGCACTGCTTTCGTTCGTTGCGCTGACAGAAGCCTTTAACGTCTTGTAACCGTGTACGGAATCCGTCACGAACGAGGCTGTAGCCCCGTTTGTAGTCTTAGTCGGATATTTGTACCAGGCTCCTACAGGAGGGACCGTACCATTGCCATCTTCAGCGGACCAAACAGTCGCCGACGCTGCGTAGGCAGAACTTATCAAGGCGCCCATCACGCCCATCCACGAAATCATTTTTTTCATCATATTTGACCTCTTATGATTTCCCAAATTACCATCATTCCAAATCTATATTCTGTAGGCATATAATGCAACTTGGAATAGCGCGATTGTAATGCTTTTTTGTCCACATACGTAAACTTTTTGAAACAGACTAGGGTCGCAAGTCCGCCCCTGGCCCCCGTCAACCTAGCGAATCTAGTTCTTCGTAGCGTTCGTAAGCCTTTTCGAGCTCGGCCTCGCGGTCCGCGATTTCCTTTTGGAGTTCCACAATACGGGCCGCGTTGGTGAACACCTCGGGCTTGGAAAGTTCCGTCTGGCGTTCGGAAATTTCGGCTTCCAGTTTCTCGATTTTTTCGGGCAAGGCGGCGTATTCGCGCTCTTCGTTGTAACTGCGCTTTTTCTTTTTCGCGGCCGCAGCCCCGGTACTCTGAGGTAGCGCCGCACCGGAATTCTGCGCGGCCCTCGCCTGCTTTTCAGCTTCTTTTTCGGCAGCGATACGGGCTGCGTTTGCGGCTTCCTTGTCGCGGACTTTTTTCTTGGCTTCGTAGTCGCTGTAACCGCCCACCGATTCAAAAACGTTTCCGCCGTCTTCGATCGCCAAGATGCTTGTCGCAACGGAATCCAGGAAGGCGCGGTCGTGGCTTACGGTAAGCACGGTTCCCTTGTAGTCGGCCAGGAGTTCTGCGAGCAGGTCGAGCGTTTCCATATCCAAGTCGTTGGTGGGTTCGTCAAGCACGAGCACATTACTCGGGTGACTGAATAGGCACGCGAGCAGCAGGCGGTTACGTTCTCCGCCACTCAGGGCACTGATCGGGCCACGGGCGCGATCTGCCGAGAAAAGGAAGTCTTGCAGATAACTTAATACATGGCGTTTGGCGCCATTCAACATCACGTACTGCTGGCCATCGGCAATGTTTTCTACAAGCGACTTGTCTTCGCGGAGGCGGGTACGCATTTGGTCGAAATAGGCTATTTGCAAGTTCGTGCCGAGGCGTACTTCGCCGGTATCGGGAGTGAGTTCGCCCAAAATCAGGCGTAAAAGCGTCGTCTTGCCCGAGCCATTCGGGCCCACGATTCCAATGCGGTCTCCGCGGGAAACCTCCGTCGAAAAACTGCTAATGAGGGGTGCTCCGTCGTAAGAATAACTCACGTCGGTGAGTCTTGCCACCAGGCGCCCCGAACGGTCCGCCTCGGTAATCTGCATGTTCACGTTGCCCGTTCGGGTGCGGCGCGCTGCACGTTCTTCGCGCATTTTGATGAGCGCGCGCACGCGGCCCTCGTTCCGGGTCCGCCTCGCCTGGATTCCCTTGCGAATCCAGACTTCTTCTTCGGCCAGGCGCTTGTCGAAAAGTGCATTCGCCTTGTCTTCTTCGGCCAAAGCCTGGTCGCGGAACTGCACAAACTTGTCATACGGAAAGTCCCAGCTGCGAACACGCCCGCGGTCCAAGTCGAAAATACGGGTAGCCACACGGCGCACAAAAGTGCGGTCATGGCTTACAAAAAGCAAGGCACAATTCAGGCGGGTCACGATTCCTTCGAGCCACTGGATAGCCGGAATGTCCAAGTGGTTCGTGGGTTCGTCTAGCAGCAACAAGTCCGGGTCCTGGGCCAGCGCCTGGGCAAAAAGAACCCGGCGTTTTTGGCCTCCGCTCAGGCTATCGTACAAAGCCTCGGCGTCTATCCCCGTCTTGCCCAAAATCGCCTCGGCATGGGTATCGTGGGTGCCATCGGCAAGCACCCCCTGCATTACCACGTCGCGGACCGTCCCCTCGATATGGGCGGGAATTTCCTGGATCATGCGCGAAATCTTGAGGCCGGACTTCTTGACGATATCGCCCGACTGCACCTCGGCCTCGCCCGAGAGCACTTTCAACAAAGTGCTCTTGCCGCAACCATTGCGGCCGACCAGACAAATCCGGTCGCCGGCCTCGATGTCAAAGCTCACGTTATCGAGCAAGGGCGCATTCGCCCCGATGCGTAAAAGAAGGTTTTGGGCAGAAAGAATCGGCATACATTCCCAAAAATAAAAAGTTTTACGCTTTCTCAAAAAAAATTTTTGTATAATTAAAAGCATGAAAACATTTTCGCTGTCTAACCGCTTCGCTATTGCAATTCTCGCAGGATCCCTGGCAGTCGCTAACGCTTTTGCGCAAGGTGATTTTGAAGGCTCCGGCGAGGTTCCCGACCCCAACTGCGTAGGCGACGGATGCGGGTACGTATCTGCCGATCAGGCCGCCCCGAACGAAGACGAAGACAACGCGAACTATTCTTACAGCGACAACGGCGCCACTACCGAAGAAGAGCCCTGGCCCACCTCCACAGAAGAACCCCAAGCCGACACAACCGCAAACACAACAGCCAGCGCCACCGCAACCGACACCGACAGCGAAGAAGAAGACGAAGCTCCGGAAGTTGCAACCACGAACATCGACGAAGAAGACGACGTCACTCCGCACTACATCGAAGAAAACGCGGCCGACTACCGCGCCCGCAAAGAAGGCTTCTCCAAAGGCATGCAGTTCGGTGTCCGCGCCCAGGTCGGCATCAACAAGAACCTCGGCAGCAAGGCCAGTGACTGGAACATCGGCCCCGAACTCGGCGCAGGCATCATGGCCAAGCTTCCGCTCGCCCGTTCCTTTGCCGTATCTACCGAACTCAACTTCAGCTTCCGCCATTACGGCTACGAAGGCAAATCCGAATACAAGCAAATTGACACCGACAGCGACGAAAAGACCTACAGCAAGAACGACGCTACTATCAATGAAATGCTTTTTGAAATCCCGGTCATCGCCCAGTTCGTTTTCGACGAAGACGGATTCTTTATCGGCGTAGGCGCCAACCTCGGCCTAAAGATGAGCGGCGATTCCGAAAACGAGCAGACAATCAACTTTGCCGGCACCAGGATGAAGGAAACCCGTTCCAACACCATACCGACCGTGGGCGTGGAAATTGGCGCCCTTCTTGACGTAGGCTGCGCAATCAACCGCTGGCTTGTCTTGGACCTCCGAGTTATCCAAAACTTTACAAACCTGTTGGATCTTGACCTGATCGCAGAATCCTCCCTGATGCATTCCAAGCTCTACACCATGCACGTGGGCTTCGGCGCAACGTTCCTGCTCTAAAACCGGGGCATTTCGTTACGTCCCTTTATAAGTAAACAAAAATTTCGGCACTATTTTGGGTCCTAGAATTTATTTTATAGACGGACCTTACGTGCCCTTTTATTATAATTAGACTATGGATTTTAAGAGATTGAGTGTTGCATTCGCCATGGCTTTGGCATTTTCGATGCCTGCCATGGCTCAAGATGATGATGATGAAGGTTGGGCTACAGCCCCCTCTGCCCAAAGTTCTGGCGACGACCAGTCGTACGACGGCTCTACCGACAGCGAATTTGCGAACGACGAAGAATACGCCAGCGCATATGCTCGTTACAAGGCCGAAACGACCAAGAAATCCGAAATCAACCGCATGCGTAACGAAGGTTTCCAGCGTGCCGTTTTGCTCGGTATTCGCGCCCAGGGCGGTATCAACACTTTCTTTGGCGAAAACTCTGACGGTTGGAAGATCGGCTACCAGGGCGGTGGCGGTCTCTTGCTCAAGATGAACTTCATGGTCAAGAACCTGAGCCTCGTGCCGGAACTGACCTTCAACTATAGGCATTACACCTACGAACAGGACATGGATGCCTACACCAACGAAGCGAGCATCGATCTCTTCATGTTCGAAATCCCGATCATCTTCCGCTACACCTTCGAAGATTACGACTTCTACGTGGGCCTGGGTATCAACATGGGCCTCAAGCTGAACGGTTCGTCTGAATTCAAGACCAGCGGTGGCAAGCGTGACAATACGGTCGCTACCTCCGGTATGGAAGTGGGCGGCGCCTTCGATATCGGTTACATGCTCACCCGCTGGGTCAGCGTGGATATCCGCGTGGTACAGTGCTTCACGAGCCTCCTGAACAAGACGCTCGTTGCCGAAGAAGCCTTCTATGATTCTTCGCTCAACACGTTCTATACCACTCTCGGTATAAACTTCATGTTTTAATGAAGTTCAACAAGTTTAAAAAAAAGGAGCCGCAAGGCTCCTTTTTTGTTTATTTCTTGGCGTTGAGTTTTCTTCTGAGTTGTTGGATTTCGCGTTCGATGAGCCGCTTTTCGACGGCGAAGAAGTCTTCGTTCTTCTGGATGACATTCTTGTAGATTGCATCGGCAAGTTCCGGTTCACCCGCAAGGAGCGAAAGCACGATGCAGTTACGCAGGAATATGTCGCCCATGTCGTTCATCTCGTAGCGGTCAAAGAAGTTCGCAATCAAAAGGGCAGCCTGCTTGTAAACACCCTGACGAGCAGCCTCGAGAATTCCGAATTCGTCGGCGAAGGCCCGCGGGAAAGCATTCATGGAAACAAGATCCATCGCCTTCATGTAAACCTCGTCAGAATCGCGGCATTCAATCGGAACCTTGCGAATCCATTCCACAAAGTTTTCGCGGAACGTCTGGTAGCCCACAGACGATTCAAGTTCACCCAGGCGCGGATTTTCGGACACGACGCTATCCAAGATAGCGCTGTCACCCTGAGCAATCGTATCAACCTTAACCAGCACGCGAGAGAATGAATCCTTTGCGGCCGCCGCTTCAAGTTCTTGCATGTAAGAAAGCAAGGCAGTCTTCTTAAATTCATCCTTCGGCTCTTCGAGCATCGCCTTTACGCGGGCGCCACGACGCAACTTGTAGTCCTCGGGATCCAAGTACTGTTGCCAGCAGACTTCGCAGCTGTCAAAAACATCCACGATGTGCGCTTCGGAGTGAACGAAGCGGGCTTCTTCGGCCTTGTTGTCGACCATCGGAATAAACAGGCTGTTCGGCTTCACTCCTTCGAGCAGAGATTTAAGCATCTTGTTCGTGAACAGGAAGTTCCTTTCGCCAAAGAATTCCGGATCGCGATGAATGCGGTTGAATTCTGCCACCAGCGCCGTATCCGTGGAGAATCGCCCGATGCCTTTCTGTATCACCGGTTCATCGCTCGCGATCATGATGATGTCCGGTTCGTCGGTAGACTTATACAAACTAACGTACGGGAACACCGTATCAAGTGCTTTTAAAATGTTCAGGAACATCAGGTCGTTAAATTCATAAGTCTGAATCCACTGCACCCAAAGCGCACCCGGTTTCATATAGCGTCGCATCTTGGCGTAGAATTCGTGAGCAAAAAGCCCTGCCACACCGCTCACCCACGGGTTAGAGGGCACGCTGATAATCATGTCGTACTGGCGACGGTTCGTATGGAAGAACGTCGTCGCATCGTCAATGAAAATGTGAATGCGCGGGTCATCGTAGCCGCGGTAATTCCACGGATAAAAGCCCTTCGCCAAATCCATCATGGCCTGCTCAATTTCAACGCAGTCAAAGTCCTTGAGCAAGGGGTCTGCAAGCAAGTAATGTGCGCCCATGCCGCTACCGAAGCCAACCATGGCGGCATCGTACGGTTCCGTCTTTACGGCCATCGGCATGAAGGCTGTGGCAGCCTGCGTGAGTTCATCACTAGAAATCGGAGCCTCGCGGTTTTTGCTCATACTCGCATCGGCCTTGCCGTTCGTCTTCACATAGTAATGCACCGGCGATTCGTGGAAGCTGATGGTCGCAGTCTTACCGTCGATTACCTGAATCTTTTCGTTGGGGTGCATGTTCTTGTAGCTGCGGAACACGCCCGAAGTAATGAGCGACGGATCGAACTTTATAAAGATAGCCGGCATGATCATCACGCACACCATGATGTAGAACATCACGCTGTAACGGAAGCGCTTGCGGTAAATCACCAGCAGCACAAAACCAATCGCAAAGTCAAGCAGTGCAGCTGTCACGAGTGTGCCCTTGAGTTGCAACAGGGGCAACAGCAAAAGTCCACCACCTGCAGAACCGACAATGGAACCGAGTGTATTCCAGCCGTAGACCTTGCCAATCGGGGCTTCGCTCTTGAACGCGCGCGTCAAAATCAACGTAATCAGCGGGAGCGTCATCCCCGCAAAGAAACTCGTGGGAATCATCCACAGCATCGAAAGTGCATACTTGAACAGGCTCCAGCAAACGTAACCGTCAGACGTCGGATTGAAAATCTGGTTCGCCTCGTTCATCATGCCCCAGAAGGGCTGGTGGAAATACAGCGTGCATAGCGCAAAGAACGCCATAAAGATCTGCGCCATCGAAAGCACAATCAAGCTGTCCTTTTTCAGGAGCTTGCCGCTCACCGCAGAACCCAGCGCAAGGCCCAAGATAAAGGCCGAAAGCATCTGGTCAAAGCTATGGCTCGAAGACCCAAGCAACAGCGACAGCAAGCGAATCCAGACAATTTCATAGACAAACGAAGTAAGGCCCGTAATTGCCGCAATCCAGAACCAAGTGTTCTTAGGTGGCATGGGCAACTTATGTTCGGCCACGTAATCTTCATCATGAAATTCGGGAGCGTCTTCATCTTTGGCCGGCACAGGAGACGTCGCAATACCGATAAAGCTGAACACCGCCGCCAGCAAGAAGTTGATGGACGCTGCCACACACAAGGTCGCATGGTTACCAATCTCTGGAATCAAAAGATAGCTGGTCGCCAAGATACCGATGGCAGAACCCAGGCTGTTCGTAAAGTAAAGCATCGGGAGCGAAACTTCAGCACCACTCTTGCGCATAAGACCCGCGGCAATGAAGGGGAACGTCATGCCCACCGCAATCGCAATCGGGAGAGTCGAACCTGTCGCAAGGGCGACCTTCGCCAATTCAGCCCCACGAGGCGTAAGGGAGGCTGTCCACGCAGAATCGTAGAATATCCCGGTCAGCCAAATGTACAGCGGGTGGTACGCGACACCGCCAATACCGATAGCCAGTTCCACCAAGCCATACCCAAGGAGCGGGCGCTTGGTTTTCTCGACCATCTTGCCTGCAATAAAGCTGCCTATGGCAAGGCCGCCCATATAAATGCAGAGCGTGAGCACCTGGCCGTAGCTAGAATGCCCCAAGAAGAGTTTAAGGTATCGTGCCCAAGAGCCTTCGTAAATGAGGCCCGCGAACCCGGACAGGGCAAACAGGAAATAGACTAGGATATTCATATCCTAATTATAGTAAGAAGGAATGAGCAATGGGGTCGGGCCTAACGGCCCTTTGAGCAATGAGCTGTTAAGTTGTAAAAAACGGCTTACAACTACTATTTCTTTTCGGCGTTTTCGACGGCGACTTCGGCTTTTTCAGCCGCTTTTTCGGCAGCAACCTCGGCAGCCTTGATTTCGGCCTTCCACGGGGTAAGGCCTACCACGTTGTCGACCGGGAGCGAAAACGCGATTCCCTGACCCATGGTGTCAAGTCCCGCCTTCTGGTAAAGAGCATGCAAAACGGCATCCTTGATCTTGGCGTCGACCAGAATCATGACGATTTCTTTTTCAGGCTGAATCGCGATATGGAAAAACGACTCGGCTTCCTTGTTCGCCGTACCGCGGGCATTCAGAATCGTACCGCCACGGGCACCGGCATCCTTCGCCGCTTCCATCACGGTTTCAGAGAATCCGGTATTCACAATACAAAAGATGACTTCGTGATTGAATCCGCTCATTTTTCGTTTCTCCGTACCGCATCGCGGTTGTCGCTTAAAAAGTTAAAGATGGACTTGCCGATAATGCTTGCCATCGGAATCGTATAGGCAATGCCCTTGCCGCCCACAATCGTATTGAATTTTTCGGCCAGACTTTCAAGAGCAGCCTGCAGCTGGTTTTCGCCAATCACGCTAATGATCACAGCGCGGTCCGAATCGGCAAGGCCCATGGCGGTCGCAATTTCACGCGGAGCGGTCCCTTGCCCGAACAACACCATCTGCATGTTCACGCCAAAAGACTGGATGTGGTCCATGTAAAAGTCCGCCTTGGCACGGCCCACCACCGTAATCAAAATCTTGAGGCGATTCATTGAGACTTTAGCCCGGGTGCCACGCACGATTCTGTTTCGAATTCTTTTTTCGATTTCCACAGCGTCCCCTACATAAAGTCAATAATCTGTTCATCGTCGGCATCTTGAATGCGACGCATCATCATGCGGTTACGGAGCGCCGTCGAAACGGTCGCCCTGAAACCGAGCACCTGTATCGTAATCAAGGGCGTCATCGCGACCATCGCGACAATACCGAAAGCATAATTCAAAATCGAATCGCCACCGTCACGCAGGCCCGCGCATGCACCAATCGCAAGCGGCAGAATAAAGCTAGAAGTCAACGGACCGCTCGCCACGCCACCAGAGTCAAACGCAATTGCGGTATAAAGCTTAGGCACAAAGAACGAAAGTCCGAGCGAAATAAAGTAACCCGGAATCAGGTAATAAATAATCGGGAACCCGACAATAATGCGGATCATCGAAAGACCGATCGAAATTCCCACACCCACCGAAAGCGCAATCAGCATCGAGCGCTTGGTCACCAGGCCGCCAGTGACTTCTTCGACCTGCTTGTTCAGCACGTGCACCGCAGGTTCTGCAAGCACCACCACCAGGCCAAGCACAAAGCCCGCCACCACAAGCGCACGTGGCATGGCACCCAGTTGCTTGCCCAATTCAAAACCGATCGGCATGAACCCGACCGCCACCGCCGTCAAGAACACCACCAGACCCACGAACGTGTACACAATGCCGAACGCCATCGGAGTCAATTTGGACCAAGAAAGGCGAAGCACCGTAATCTGGAGCAGCATAAAGAATATCACAATCAAGCCAAGCGCCACAAGCACTTCTTTCGCAACGCCCAAAATGACCGGCAAGAAGTTCATGCCGAGACTTGCATCAATCGAATAGGCCGATTCCGAAAGCTGATACGTCAAATCACCCTTCGAAAAAATCACGAGCCCCATGAGCGCAATAATCGGGCCCACCGAACAAAGCGCAATCAGGCCGAAGCTGTTTTCGTTTGCGTTTTTACCGCCAATGGCTCCCGCCACACCCACACCGAGGGCCATTATAAAAGGAACCGTAATCGGGCCCGTGGTCACGCCACCCGAATCAAAAGCCAGCGGAACAAAGACATCTTTTCCGAAGGTGACCATGACCATGCCAAGCATGAACAACACGAGGTAGAAAAAGATGATGATAGTCGAAAGATCTTTCTTGAACACGATCTTGATAATCGAAAGCGCCAAGAAGCAACCCACGCCAACACCAATCGTCGCGATCAAGAGAGTAGGCTCCACCGCCGCACGCACCTGCTCGGCAAGCACCGACAAGTCAGGCTCTGCAACCGTAATGAGCACACCCATCACAAAGCACACCGAAACAAGCAACTGCAGGCGCCTGGATTTGGCAAGGCCCGACCCCACATGTTCGCCCATCGGGGTCATGGCAAGGTCGGCGCCCAGGTTAAAAAGCCCGATGCCCACAATCAAGAAAATCGCACAAATAGAGAAAACAACAAGCTGTTTAAAGGACAATGACACCAGCGGCGTGCACGACACCGCAAGCACAATCAGCGTGACCGGCAAAACCGAGCCAAACGCCTCCTTCAACTTGTCCAGCAAAATCTTAAACATTTGCGGGAAATATAGAAATTAGCCAAAAAATTGTTTTGCGTAGCGGCTTGTTTTTCTAAAGCGAATTTATTAGATTAAGCCCATTCAGTCATTGCCGAACATTAAATGTTTTGCAACCTGATGGTTTTTATATGGCTTTTTAGATGGACTGCAAAATCGGTCCCTTCCCTTTAAATTAAACGCACTGAAGTGCTGCAACCGGGCTGAGTTTTTTAGAAAACTCGGTCTTAAACCGTTTTTCTCTTTGGAGAAATTACGCCCAAAAAGGCAAAGGACAACTCATGACGCAAGAAAGCAGCGTACCGGAATTCGTAATCACCAACTCCCGCGAATTTTGGGAACAGAAAACCTACGAAGAAATCAAGAAGCGTACCTATCTTGACCCCCTCTACGACGCCGCATTCAAGGCTTTCCTGAACGACGAACAGGCGTTGATTAGTTTCTTAAACGGAGTCTTCCAATTCGAAGGAGAAAATCGCATTACCTCTGTTACCATCAAGAATACGGAAATCAACATCATCTTCCCGCAAGTCAAAACTTGCAGACTTGACATCCGCGCAACGACTTCGAACGGTTACAGTATCAATGTTGAAATGCAGAAGGCAAAGCACAGCCGTTTTATTGAGCGCATCCTGTTGCAACACAGCGCATTCATGCTCCAAAGCAAGTACGAATGGGACCAGGAATTTCTCAAACAACCAACAAAGGACCTTACAGATGAAGAACGCTCCCGGCGCGAAGCATCCCGCTACGAAATCCCGCCTACGTTCGCCATCTGGGTCTGCGATTTTCCACTAGAAAAACAGGACGAATATCGTGGCACATGGGCAATCCGCAGCGAAAAGGGCTTGACAATCACCGAAAAAGTGAAGTATATTTTATATGACCTGACGCGGTTCAACAAGACGCTTGACGACGTTCAAACCGACGAAGATCGCTGGCTTTACTTGCTCAAGAACGCAGGATCGTCCAACGAGCTCCCCGATTTCGACGATAACGTCATTGCGCAAGCGATAAAACGCCTTCTTGTAAAAACCGCCTCGGAAAAACTTCTCAAGGAACAGGCAAAGAATATGGTGTTGACAGAAGAAGAACTCGATTATCTGGCCTCGCTAAAGGTCCGCGCCCGCGATGAAGGTCGCGCTGACGTCATCAGCGTCATGCAAGATGTAGGACTTCCGCCAGAAAAGATAGCCGAAGTAAAAGCTAGGCTTGACGCCCTCAAGAAATAGCATCCTTATTTAAAATTTAATGCCCGCGGAAATTAAATCCGCGGGCTTTTTATAGAATTGATTTCTTTTATTTTTTCAATTTTTCCAAGAAAGCTTTGGTTTTATTTAGTTCATCACCAGAAATTCGCGACATCAAATCTTCTATAGCAGCCAACAATTCGGTCTTAATGGGTCTACTTATTGGGTAGTGTCAAGGGTTTTTCGCAAAAATAGTTTGTTCCAACATCAGATCTAGGCT